>JAFTLM010000349.1 GCA_017455945.1 Clostridia bacterium
ATATCCGGACTCGTGTATGCCAATAAAAGCTTAAACAGAATTGATGAAGCGAAAAAATATGCACTTATGTATCCGGAAGCTCCCGAAACAAGCCGCGAATCTTTGCTTGCGGTATGTCTTAAAGGCGATGAACTTACCGCTCACCATCAGAAAATGGTCAAAAAAGGGTTAGGCGCATTATGCACTGCGTTGTTTGAAATGTGGGCGTACGGAAACTGTGATCAACGTTATGCAAAAAAAGCACTTGAGGCGGAAGAAAAAATTTTGAGGATTATCGTTGAGGATGATAATTTCAATGGTCTTAATGTTAGTATGTATTTGATTAAAGAAAGACAAGCTGAAATATCAGTAACAAATGGCAATTTTGATGAAGCAGTTCAATTTTTGAAGCAAGCAAAGGGATACGCAGTCGAGTATGATAAAGTAAAGGAAAAACAAAATGGTAAATTTACTTGTTTGTTGCTTGATCATTATGAAGATGACTACACGGATTCCCGTATTGAAAGCCTATTAGTAGATAATTGGAGAAACGAAGTTCTGGAAAATACAATTTTTGATGTTCTGCGGGAACGTGAAGATTTTCAACACCTTGTTAAAGAATAAATTTAGGTTATGCCTTGCGCGTGGCTTCGCTCTTGCGGGAAGGCTATGCTATCCCCAACAGTACACCTGAAAGGTGTAACACGCTAACCTAAACCGGCAATGCGTGTGAAAAGGACAGAGAATTGTTACGTTCTCTGTCCTTTTGGCGTAGGGGCGAACTGCGTTCGCCTGCTTAGTTAAGCTTTGTTTGTATCTCTTTTACAGTGTGAGGGGAATATCAAGTGGATTTCAGCTTGTCGCTTGTTACCGCGTCGTGGGTGGCTTGTATGGACTTGGACGCCGAGCACGAAAGTTTGCTGCAAACGCAGGCGTATAGGATATCTATAAGCGTTATTTGTCCCTGAATGAGGGGAAAATCAAGGTCAATATATTTGTTTGAATCTCTTACGGTGGTGCATAGGCTGACGTTTGAGAGGTGTGCCAGGGGCGAATCAACAAAGTCGCATACCGAAACGACAGTTATATTTTTCTGACGGGCAATGCGTGCGGTTTCTATAATATTTTTTGTACGCCCCGAGGAGGAGATTGCAAAAAGCAGCCCGTTTTTGTCAAGCTGGGAGCTTCTCATTTTGGCAATCACGGGGTCAACGTCAAAGGAGCACGATGGCTTTACGCGAAAAAACTTCGTGCAGGCGTACTGTGCGGTTACGGCAGAGGTTCCCATACCAATAAATTGGATGTGGGACGCGTTTTTTATAAGAGTTACAACCTGCTCAAGGGCGTCGCGTGAAACAAGCCGACCGCAGTTGGAAACGATGCTTGACGAGTACTCGCATATGCGTTTATTAACCTCGTCAAAGTCGAGGGTGGTGTCAATATTTGTGACCAAATCAATATCCGGGGAAGTGTCGGTGTTTTCCATTTCCTCACAGAAGATTTTTTTGAATTCCTTAAAGCCCGAGATTCCGAGACGTTTGAAAAAACGGCAGACGGTGGCATAGCCTGTTTGGGTTCTGTCTGCCAGCTCCATCAATGTCATATTTGCCACGTCGCGGCGGTTGGAAAGAATATAATCGGCTATTTTGCCGTCTGAGCCGCGGCTTTTTTTTCTTATGTCCTCAAGGCGGACAAGATAAAGAATATTTTTTGACATAAAGTCTCCTTTTCGGGTAGTGCGTTGTACGGTGAATTATAGTTTAGCGGCGAGGGGTATGTTCGCACTCGCCAAGTCCAGAAAGGTTTTTGCGGAGCTTTTTGCAAAAAGCGACCTCTTGTGCCCGCAGGCACTCGGCGTTTTCTTTGTGAGCTTTCTTTTGCGCCTTTTGTGTCAAAAGAAAGCGGAG
>JAFTLM010000034.1 GCA_017455945.1 Clostridia bacterium
TAATTCGGAACTCCGCTTTTCTTTGACACAAAAGGCGCAAAGAAAAGCTCCCAAAAGAAACGCCGAGTGCCTGCGGGCACAAGAGGTCGCTTTTTGCAAAAAGCTCCGCAAAAACCTTTCTGGACTTGGCGAGTGCGAACATACCCCTCGCCGCTAAACTATAATTTAAACATACTTTTGAAATTCTTTTTCCAAAACGCTTGACAAAATCAACAGAATGTGATAGAATACTTTGGTGTCTTAAGATTTATCGGGGTGTGGCACAGTTTGGTAGTGCGCATGGTTCGGGACCATGAGGCCGCAGGTTCGAATCCTGTCACTCCGACCAACGAAACAAGGGAGCTGAAGCTCCCTTGTTTTGTTGCTTTGAGATTTCATATCGAACCGTCGGCACCGAAGGTGACGAAAGGCTTGCGCTTCGCGCGCTTCCCTTGCCGCAAAATTCACCGCAAGCCCGGTTCAGAATCCTGTCACTCAGACCAACAAAAGAAGGGAGCATTTGCTCCCTTCTTTTGTTGCTTACAAATTACGTATCGAACCGTAACAAAAACTAATCCAGATAGCCTTTTTTGATAGTAAGGTTAAATGCCTCGGCTACCTGCTTGAGCATTGATGAGTCAATGCCCGCGCGGCGGTCGGGGTTGCCCGCTATGCGAATAAAGATGTCCGCGCCCTTTTCAACCGTTTCCATAAGACCGAAAGCCTCGTCAAGAGAGGTTCCCGTAACAGTACAGCCGTGAAGTGCCCAGATAAGTATGCGGTACTCGCGGAACTTCTCCGCCGAGGCGAGTCCGATTTCGGGACTGGAGCTTACCATCCACGGCAAAACGCCCACGCCTTCGGGGAAAATCACAATACACTCGGTGCACATTTGCCACAGGGTGCGGGTAAACTCCATTTCGTCCCAAGTATGAATATGTGTCATGGAAATAGTGTTAGTGGGGTGCGCGTGCATTACCACCCTGTGCTCGGGGTTCTGAGCAAGGCGCTCCTTGTGCGCCCCAAGGTGCATGACGATTTCGCTGGTGTAGCTTCCGCCATCCGAGAAGCCCCAAAGAAGGTGCGAGCGTCTGCCGTCGTCGGAAATTCTTATAAGTCCAACGCAGTTTTCGGGATTTCTTGAAATATTCTTAAAATACTTTCCCGTACCCGTAACCACAAAATATTTGCCCGCAAAATTTGGGAACGGCACTGCCAAGGGCAGGTCGCGGATAATTTTTGTGGGGTCTACATACGGAAGAACGTCGCCGTCGTCAAGCAAAATGCTGATATTTCCTCCGTTTCGCTCATTCCAGCCAAGGCGGTACATATTGTCCGCCGAATCGCCAAGCTCTCTTATAACAGGCGAATCTCTAAAATCAAATTTCATTATCTGTTGCCTCCAAAAAGAATCTTTCTCATAAATTTGCTTGCCGCAACGCCGTCGCGCTTCGAAAGGACCTCACGAGCCTCGGCATCGTCAATGCGGTCTGCCGCCTCCTGAAGTGCGTCAAGCCACTCGGCGCTTTCGGCAACCGCGTCGCGTCCGTCCTCACGGTAGGGGAACTGGTCGATAACAAGGTATCCGTTGTATCCCGTGCGCTTAAGCCAGTAGAAGAACTCAAGGTATTCAAGGGTATGAACCGTGCCCACAATCATATCGTCGTCCCAAAGGCGGTAGTTGTCGTTGATGTGAATATGCTTGAGCCTGTCGCCGTACATCTTGCACATAGCAACCGCCTCAGCCGCCGTCTCGTAACCGAGAGCCGCGTGACCGTAGTCAAGGGCGATTCCGCAGTTGGGCAGACCTATTTTTTCAATCATAAGAAGCGTCGCACCTACCGTGCTTATGTAAGAGTGGGTGCGGGGCTCTTTTATCTTGTATTCAAGTGTAATTATGACGTCGGGGTTGTAGCGGCAAAGTTCTTCAACTTCATCCCGGAAAAGCTGACGTTCTCTCATATAGTCGGCGGCGAAAATGTAGTCATAGCCGTCCTGACCCGGCCAGAGGGTGACTATCTTACAGCCAAGCTCTGCGGCAAAGTCGATAACCGCTTTGGCGTCTTTAAGGGCACGGTCTCTCACCGCGGGCTCTGTGGAAGAAAGACTTCCCTTCTTGTAAAGAGGATTGGCGAAAGTATCAACAGCAAGTGATCCAACCTTAAGCCCCGTGCGGGCAAGGTGCGCCTTTATCTCCTCTTTCTTTTCCATCATCCCCCAGTCCATAACAAGGTCAACAGCGTCAAGCTGTTTTATTGTCGCCGCGCGGTCAAAAAGCTCGGCAAGCGAGAAGGGCTTTGAGTATTCGGGGCAGTAGCGATCAAAGCAGTGCCCTACGTTTCCAAGAAATACGGAATATTTAAGTTTCATAAAAATTCTCCTTCATACTATGATTTTTACTTTCTCGGTATAAATACCGTATATGTATCATTTTCGGGGTCATTTCCGCCTGCCGAGGCGAAGTCAACAAGGGTCATTTCGGCGCTTTTGAGCTTTATCATTGAAAGCTCCCCGCCCTCGGCAGGCTCAAATTTTGCATCCGCTGAAAGCTCCTGCCACAGCTCACCGCCAAAATGGGTGTCGTGCGCCATGAGAAGCGGACCGTAATTCACCGAAAGATATGATTTGCTGTCTATTTCGTGGCTGTTTACAACAACCTTTTCTTCAAGTGTAAGCAGGATTTCGCTCTCGCCCGCGGGCAGCTCAACGGCAAGGTAGCCGTCCTCAAGCTCCGCGTCAACGCTTATCTTATAGCTGTCGCACCACTCGGGAACACGAAGCTTAAGCTTTATAGGATGTTCTGAATTGACCGAAAGCTTGATTTCACCCGCCCTCGGATAGTCGGTAGTCTGTACGCACCTCA
>JAFTLM010000350.1 GCA_017455945.1 Clostridia bacterium
TATATGAAAAGGAGTACGAACAAATCGTTCGTACTCCTTTTACTTTGCGGCAGGTAAAAACTGCTTTATGGTAGGTGTCCCTTGAGCGTCTCTTTTGGGTTTGTTATCTGATTCCGTAATTCTCGATTACGTAGTCCATATCCTTATCGCCTCTGCCGGAGAGGTTGATGAGAACCGAGCCGTTATCCATTGTCTTGGCAAGCTTCATACCGTACGCTACGGCGTGTGCGCTTTCGATTGCGGGGATGATACCTTCCATTCTGGAAAGCTTGAAGAATGCATCGATGGTCTCCTCGTCGTCGATAACGTCGTATTTAACTCTGCCTATCTCCTGGAGGAATGCGTGCTCGGGGCCCGAGGAGGGGTAGTCAAGACCGCTGGCTACCGAATAAACGGGAGCGGGGTCGCCGTTCTCGTCCTTAAGCATAATGCTGTTGAAGCCGTGCATAATTCCCTCTGTACCGTACTTAAGGCTTGCGGCGTGGTCGCCAAGCTTAGGACCTCTGCCGAGGGGTTCGATTCCGTAGATATCGACGGGGTCGTTAAGAAATCCCGCAAAGAGACCTGCTGCGTTAGAACCGCCGCCCACGCAAGCGACGATTGCACTGGGAAGGTGACCTGTCATATCGATACACTTCTCTCTTGCCTCAATACCGACAACGCTCTGGAAATCACGTACCATCATAGGGAACGGATGAGGACCAAGCACCGAACCGATACAGTAGATAGAGTCTTTATACTCCTTACTATATGCGTCAAAAGCCGCATCAACAGCCTCTTTAAGTGTCTGAAGTCCGTGAGTTACCTCGACCACGTTTGCACCGAGAATCTTCATTCTCGCAACGTTAGGTGCCTGCTTTTTAATATCAACAGTGCCCATATAGATGTCGCACTCAAGTCCAAAGTAAGCCGCTGCTGTAGCAAGAGCGACTCCGTGCTGTCCCGCACCTGTCTCCGCGATGACCTTCTTCTTGCCCATATACTTTGCAAGAAGCGCTTCACCCATACAGTGGTTAAGCTTATGTGCACCCGAGTGGTTAAGGTCTTCACGCTTTGCGTAAAGCTGAACCTTACCGCCGAGGGCATCGGAAAGTCTTTCGAGGTGAGAAACGGGTGTAGGTCTGCCCTGAAATTCTTTTCTGATTCTGCGAAGCTCTGCTATGAACTTTCTTGACTGGCAGATAGAGTAATACGCCTCTGTTATCTCTGCCATTGCCGCCTTTAATTTGTCGTCGATATAAACTCCGCCGTACTTGCCGAAGTAACCGTTTTTATCGGGATAATTGTTAAAATAAGTATCAAAATCCACACCGTTAAGTTTCATAATATTTCTCCTTAATATTTCTGTTTATTTTATGTGATATTCAATTTATCTTGTGTGTCGCCATCGTCTGTCGAGTATCATACCGTTTCTCCCTTTCAAACAAAAAATCTTGTCCCTTAAACTTAAAGGGACAAGATATAAATCCTGCGGTACCACCCAATTTGACGCAATACGTCCACTCTGCATACACTCACATGTATTTCTGTTTATAACGGGTCAGCTCCCGTCGGTTGCTACTTACGTTTCCGCTTTCGACCGCCCTCATAAGTCCATTCGTTTGCGTTCCCGTTGCCGCACTCACACCAATCACGGCTCTCTGTAAACATTCATCACAAACTACTACTCTTAATCATCGGTTTATTCTATATGGGTAATATATCACATTTTTTAGTGTTTGTCAAGAGATTTTTCAAAATTCTTCGACACACTTTTTAATTATTGCGTATTCTTCGTCGCTTATTTCGCCCACGGGGCATTTAAAGCTGTTATCGATCACCGATTTTCCTGTAAGCACCTTAAACCACAAAAGTGCAAGGGCGTACCTGCCGATATCAAACGATGCGTGGAAGGTATCACGGTGAAGTCTTGTCACTCCGTTTTCAATAAGCTTTTGCATCATGGTTCCCGAAGGAATTATTCCATATGCGTCAACATCCTCCGCCGCTTGAGTGTAGGCTTCGTGGAGAGCATTATACATGTCGGTGCGCTTTTCGTATTTCATACTGTTTACAAGTCGCTCGCTTCCCTCTTCATAAGCCCAGGTCTCATGAATCATAAGCTTTGCCTTGGGGCAGCACTCACGAATGTAGCCTGCAAGGGTATCAAGATAAGGTTGATATGTCTCGTATTTTGGAGATGCTGCGCTTACCTGTTGAATGGTAATAACATCCCAATCGCGGGAAAGAAGCGCTTCTTCCATTGAAACGTAAAAACCGGTAGACTGACCGTTAAATTCCATAGAGTATGCCCTCTCACCGGAAAGCATATTTCTGTAATGTCTTGACAGCGAGCATCCGCCGATATAAAGGTTTACTACGGTAATATTTCCGTTTTCGCACTCTGATATCTTTTTAAGATACGCGGTCGCGTCCTGTGAAAAGCTGTTTCCTATTGCTAATACTTGCATTTTTATGTTATCTCCCTTATAAAATAAATTTTTCTGTTTTAAATTCCGACGGGTGCTTCTTTGTGATAGTCATTGGAATCGTAATTAATCTTCTCAAATCCAAGTTCCTCACAGATAACGTCAAGCACTTTATTTGTCATTGCGTTGGTTCCTTCGGGCGTATACAGATGTGTCACGTCGCTGTAATACTCATCGGGGAGATTTGCGGTAAGGCTATAAAGATCGTTTATAACCGTATCGGTGTCCTTAAGAGCCTCGACGGCAATTCTGTTGTATTCCTCAATATCTCTGTTGTAGCGTTTAAAATCATTGCCGTATCTATGCTCCAGAACTCTTGTAGATGTGGCAAAAACCATTTTAGCGTTTGGGAACAAAAGGCGCAAGCGTTTATCTATACGCTTTATCATAATTCCGTACATTTCGGGCGGCGTTAACGGATCGTCACCGTAAAGGCGCAGAGTATCCCAAAGTCCCGCATTCCAATGCACCAGATCGGCATTGTTGCCCCATTTTCCGTCTCTTCTCCAATCACTTACAGCACGTAAGACATACTGCGCAAAGCGGCAATTTTCGGGCGGATAAAACACCTCTGCCTCGTCCTTAAGCGCATCTTTGACGTACTTATCATAGCCAACACGAATAGAATCACCGATAAGAATAATTTTTTTCATATACCCTCTCCTTAATATTTGATTTCTTTTGTGAAAAGCTCGGAAAAGCTTTTATAACGCTCATATGCCGCTTTATATTTTTCGGTATTTTCTTTATTAGGCTTATAAACTATTGTGCAGGGCTTTGAGAGCTTGGCTACCGCCTCTTCCATCGTTGAGCCTACACCCGACGCGTATGCCGCAAAAATCGCACTTCCCACGGCACCTGCCTGAGCACAATCGGTAACCTTTATTTCTTTACCGAGAACGTCCGAAAATATCTGCATAAGCAGCTTATTTTTTATTGCGATTCCTCCGCCCGCATAGCACTCGTGTATTTTTATACCGCCGTTTTCAAACAGGTCGGAAATTGCTTTTGTGCCAAACGCAACCGACTCGATAAGTGCTCTGTATATTTCCTCCGGTTTGGTTGCGAGAGTCAAGCCGAACATCGAACCGCTGAGGGTGCTGTCGTTATAGGGTGTTCGGTTTCCGTTCCACCAGTCAAGTGCAAAAACCTTATTGGTGCCTGCACCTATTTTGCTTGCTTTTTCCTCAAGCAAGTCAAAAACGCTTACGCCTTTTTCATTTGCCTCATCGGCATATTTTGCGGGGACACAATTCTTTATAAACCAATCGAAAAGGTCACCTACACTGCCCTGTCCGCCCTCATAAATAACGTATCCCGGCACAAGACCGTTGCCCACTTTTCCAAAAAGTCCGTTTATGGCATAATCATTTTTATCCATTACGATATGACAGCAAGAGGTACCTATTATCAGCATCATTTTTCCGTCTGATGCCACTCCTGCCGCAGGAAGTGCGGCGTGGGCATCTATAACCGGAACCGAGACAGCCGTACCAACGGCAAGCCCCGTAAGTCTTGCGCCGTGAGGAGTAATCCTTCCCGCAAGAGTTCCCGATGGGCGAACCTCACCGCGGAGTTTATTTTCATATATACTCTCAAATTTCGGGTATATCTTTTTAAGGAAGCCCTTATCAACGTAGCCCTCTTTATCACGCCAAAGCCCTTTGAAGCCTGCCATGCAGGTGCTTCTTACCCTTTCGCCCGTAAGCAACCAGGTAAGCCAATCCCCTGCTTACACGAAATACTCTGCCTCATCATATACATCGGGTGACTTTTCAAGAGTTTCAAGAATCTTGGGCAACATCCATTCGGAAGAGACGGTTCCGCCAAAGCCCGCAAGCCAATCGGCATTTTCCTCTATTGCAAGCTTTGTTATACGCTCTGCTTGCTCAGCCGCACCGTGGTGCTTCCAAAGCTTTGCATAAGCATACGGATTATTCATATATTTCTCGGTATAACAAAGCGGTGTAAGTTCGGAATAAACAGGAAGAACGGTACATGAGGTAAAATCTATTCCCACACCGACTACCTGATCGGCAAATATTTTTGCCAGGCTCACAACTTCACGTACAAGATATGAAAGGGCCTCAACATAATCCTGCGGATGTTGAAGCGCGAAATTTTCATCAAGCGGAGTTCCGTCAGGAAGGATTTCACTCATCACTCCGTGGGGGTATACAAACTCGGCGCTTGTTATCTCATTGCCGTTATCGGCATCAAGCAAAACCGCCCTTGCGGAAAGCGTACCGAAATCTACTCCTATGGTATATTTACACATAACAAATCCTCTTTATTGGGTTATTTACAGATGTAATTCAAGCACAGTTAAATTCTACCATTTTGTGTCTGAAAAGTCAATAGTATTTTACAAAATCGAAGCAAATAGAAAGCGGGATGTTCGGATTGAACATCCCGCTTTTATCAGTTTTACATTCCCTGAAGAAATCTGTCTACTACAAGTTGTCTGAATCCCGGAGTAAGTGATGCAAAATAGGCGGTAAAACCTGTTACACGCACCACGAGGTCGGGATAGAGGTCGGGGTTTTCATTTGCGGCAAGCAATTTTTCGGTATCAAGCACGTTGATATTGATAAGTGTTCCGCCCTTTTTAAAGTGTCCTTCGATAAGGTTAAGCACCACGTCCACGCCGCCTTGCTCTATTGTTATCATCGGGTCAAACTCAATCTGCAACGGTGCTGTATTACCGTATCCGCACTGGACGGTTGCTATTCCGTTAGACTGTGCCGAGGGAGCTCCGTCGGTTCTGAAATGCGGATTGGGGTTTGCTCCGTGAGAAATTGGCTCCCCCTTTCTTCTTCCGTTGGGAGTAGCTCCCACCTTTGAGCCGTACTCAATTGTTCTCGCCCAGCTGAACCAGCCCGGAACAAGCTGTCTGCCATTTGGCATTTCCTGTGCTTTTACCATCTTAACCCAACTGTCGGTAAGCTTCAGTGCCCACTCATCGGCTATTGTATTTCCGTGGCAATAGCGAGGTGAGTTTTGCATCATAAGATGCACACGTTCATCCGCAAAGTCGTTGTCAAGTGCCTCATACATTTCATCCCACGACAGGGCTTTTTCCCGTTCAACCCTTGTAACAAGGGCGGCAAAGGAATCTGCCACAACCGCAAGACCCGCACCGTCAACGCCGACGGTGTACAGTTCGGCACACTGAGATATATCCTCCCCTCTTTCCAGGGTGTTATGCATCAGAAGATTCATAACAAGCTCCGGAGTGACCTCCCAAGCGTGGTCGATATGGTGGTTTACGCCTGCGGCGGTAGTTTCTATGGCTATTTTCAAATGCTCAAGGTAGAGCTCGTAAAGTCTTTCTACGCTTCTCTGCTCGTCCTTCCGCATATCCTTAAGTGCTTCGTCAAATACTTTAGCAACGTTGATTTTAACGGTATCGTTCATGGGAAACTCTTTACCGGGAACACACATCCAGTTACATCCCACGGCAATTCGCTCTCTGGCAGTTTTTTTATCGATGCCGTTTTTCATATAGCCCTCGGCAAGTGCTTTATCGTTACAGAAACGGGGCCAGCCGTTTTTATTTTTCAGCAGATAATAAACGGCTTTTTTGAAAAACTCGCGGTCGCAGTTTTCATGCACGCGGACAGTAAGATTGCAAGCGATATTTATGGAATCTGCCGCTTCAAGAATAAGATACGACAGGTGATTTGTCATATCATTATCGTTCTCGTCCACGCCCGAAATCTGGTAATAGTGAGGGTCGATAAGGAGAAGATTTGCAATAAGAAACTTTGCCGTTTCATCGTCTATTCTGCCCTCTTTTATATCCTTCTCATAGAACGGATAAAGTAGGACGTCAAGCTGGAAGCCCGCACCGTCTCTGGTATAAATTCTTGAAGCACAGTTAAAGAACGCTGTCCACTGGCAAACCTCGCTCAGGGTTTTGTGTGCAACGTACTTTATATTTTCGCAGGCTTCAAGCATGCCTTCAAGATTTCCCTTAACGTCAGTATTTTCTTCTGCCGCTATCATTTTTTCAAGCTCTTTACAATGACGGTCAACAAAGTCGATTATCGCAAGGAGAGTTCTTTCCTCGGCATCATAAAAGGCTTTTTTATCGGGGTTGATCCCGCGGTATTTACGAATTTTTTCAAGAAGTCCGCCAAAGCCAAGTTCAAAGCCTATTCTGTAATCGCAGGCAAAATGCGCGTCGCCGTCGATGCCTGTGGAAATATTGTATTTCTGTTGCAACGGCTTTAAGTGGTCATAGGGAAATCTTTGCTCGTCCCAACGCTTACTCCACTGGTCTGTGGCACCGTTCTTGATAAACTCAAGATTTTTGAGGTTATTTTTAAGCCAATCCGGCATATAATGCAGGTCGCCGCGGTAGTTTACAAGCATATCACGCCATCTGCCGCAAAGCATTTCGTTGGGGTCAATATACGGCACGTGGGCGTTTATTACTCTGACGAAATTTTCACACATACCGTCATAGCCGTAAAAGCTGCCGTTTGTACTGTTATACCAGGGCTCTACGCAGTACCCCTCGGAAATCGGAACCGTACCGAAGTCGTCAAGGTCTGTACATCCGTTCTGCTTTCTTTTTTCTAAAGTATGGCGAATTTTGGTTTCGCGCATCGCTTTAAGTCTGTCTGCGTAGGTATAACTCATTTTATTTTCTCCTCTTTGCCGCTTGCCGAGCTTTTAATGGCTCCGTCAAGAAGTGCCATCACGTCCATATTGGCTTCAAGCGTCAGCATTTCGTGTATCGGCGTGCCGTTTTTTACGTGATTGGCGTACTGCCAGGTCATATTTTTATATTCTTCACCGAGGTTATTTTCGGGAATTTCAAGCTCATTGCCGAACATATCGTATGCCTTTACGTCGGGTGAATTTTCGGCACCTCCGGTACACATAATTACTCCGTCGGAGCAAATAAGCATAGGTCCCGAAGGAATCACCGCGCGGGGGGTTGTCCAGGTTCCCTCGATAACAGACATTCTGCCGTCATACTTGATTATTGCGGCAAAGTTGTCTTCGGTATCTCCAAAAGGTGTATTAAGATTATCTCCGTATGCCATTACAGCCTCCGCATCGTTTCCGAAGAACCACCGGGAGAAGAAACAGCCGTAGCAGGCGATATCAAGGAACACTCCGCCGCCGTGAGAAAGCTTATGCCACCAGGTTTTTGCACGCTCGCCATCGGATATTTCCTCCACGTTATGTGAAACACCTCTGTGCTTTGCCCCCTTGCCTAAAGGACCCGTGTGACCGTTGATATAGCGGAGCTTGAGTGGCTTTCCGACAATTCCGGAGTCTGCCGCCGCCTTCATTTTATGCACGTATCCGCGCCAAGCGACAGGCCAGTTTACAACCGCCTCAACACCGTATTTTTCCACGCTTGCACGAATTTTTTCAGCCGCTTCCATACTTACCGCTATGGGCTTTTCGATACAGACGTTTATTCCGCGTTTGGCACACTCCTCAACCACCTCGGGCTTTTGTGCGTTTTCGCAAAGGATAAACGCTATATCGGGTTTGGTTTCGTCAAGCATTTTTTTGTAATCGCCGTAGCAGTTACCGCAATAGTTTTTCTTTACGTTTTCAAGGTTCCACACGGGTGTATAAGTATAGGCGTGGATATCCTCAAGTCCGCTTTTTATATCGGCAATTCCCACAAGACTGAAGTCGGGATTCTCACTTATGTAAAGTGCAACCTCGTTACAGTGCATATGTGAAA
>JAFTLM010000035.1 GCA_017455945.1 Clostridia bacterium
CCCGAAATTGATGAGGTTAAACTGCTTACCGATTCGGTGCGTGAACTTCAGGCGGTTACCGATTTGCCGTTGCAGATAGATACGTCAGATGCCGTGGCTATGGAGAAAGCTCTCAGGCTTTATAACGGTAAAGCTATGATAAATTCCGTAAACGGCAAAAAAGAAAGTATGGATGCTGTTTTTCCTCTTGTTCGTAAATATGGCGGACTTGTGGTCGCACTTACTCTTGATGAAAACGGTATTCCGTCAAAAGCCGAGGGCAGATTTGAGATTGCCGAGCGTATTTTGGAAGAAGCCAAGAAATACGGAATAGGCAAAAAGGACATTGTTTTCGACCCTCTCGCGCTTACCGTCAGTGCTGACGGCAATGCGGCTGTAGAGACCTTGCGTGCCGTAGAGATGATACGCACCGGACTTGGCTGTCATACCTCTCTTGGTGTTTCCAACGTTTCTTTCGGACTTCCGTCACGTGATCTTATAAACGGAACCTTCTTTGCGCTTGCTTTGGGAAAAGGTCTTTCGGCTGCCATTATGAATCCGTATTCCGCCGAAATGATGAAGACGTATTTTTCTTATAAAGCTTTGTCGGGGCTTGACGAAAACTGTTCTGAATTTATTGAGTTCTCTCAAACTTTGCCCGTGGTCAGTGCATCTGTTTCTGCAGAAACGAAGCCTTCCGAAGCGGTTAATGCTACATCGGAGCTTCAAAACGCAGTAATTAAAGGCTTAAAAGAAAAAGCCGCAAAAATCACGCTGGAGCTTTTGAAAAAATATGAACCGCTTGAGATTGTCAAAGAGGATATAATTCCTGCCCTTAATACCGTTGGAGAGGGCTTTGAGAAAAACAAGATATTTTTGCCGCAGTTGCTTATGAGTGCCGAGGCGGCGAAGTGTGCCTTTGAACAGATAAAAGCAACTGTCGGAAGAAACAAATCTTCGGACAAGTGTGCCTTTGTGCTTGCGACCGTAAAAGGCGACATACACGATATTGGAAAAAATATCGTAAAGCTTTTGCTTGAAAATTACGGCTTTGAGGTTTACGACTTGGGGCGTGATGTTTCACCCGAAGTAATATTGGCAGAGGTTATACGCCTTAAAGCGCCCATTGTGGGGTTGAGCGCTCTTATGACAACTACCGTGCCCGCAATGGAAGAAACGATAAAGCTCTTGCGAAAAGATGCCCCTTGGTGCAAAATAATAGTGGGCGGTGCGGTCCTTACCAAGGAGTACGCCGATTCCATAGGTGCTGACGAATTCGCCAAGGACGCAATGGAAACCGTCAGATATGCAGAAAAAATAAACGCCCGTATAAAGGAGTAATTATGTATCTTGGACTTGATATAGGAACGACGTCGATTTGTGCCGTCGTACTTGATGATAACGGTAATATAAGATATACCGTTACAAAAGCAAACGACTGTCATATGGATAGTGTCGGAAGCGAAAGAACGCAGGATGCCGAAAAAATATATTCGGTATGCGAAAATATATATGCCGAAACACAGGCAAAATTCAATATCGAGTCTGTAGGAGTTTCGGGGCAGATGCACGGCATTTTGTACGTTGATAAAAACGGAATGGCGGCATCTCCGCTCTATTCCTGGCAGGACGAGCGAGGCAACCTGTCGTATGAAAAATCAACGTATGCACAGACACTCTCACAAAAAAGCGGATATAATATGGCAACCGGGTTTGGATGCACCAGCCTGTATTACGATTTTGTAAATAGATTGATTCCCCAAAACGCTTTTTCGTTTTGTACAATAGGAGACTACGTTGCCATGCGTCTTGCGGGTAGCTCGGAGGTGTTGATGAATGCCACCAACGCCGCATCCTTGGGCTTGTTTGATTTGAAAAACAGCTCTTGGGATTATGCCGCTGTCGAGAAGCTTGGGATGAACGTCAAGCTGTTTCCAAAGGTGACCGTCGACGTTTCCGAAATAGGAAAAAACGCTCACGGAATATCGGTATTTACCGCGGTAGGAGATAACCAGGCATCGGTTTACGGTGCGGAGCAGACCGACGATTCCGTGATTGTAAATATCGGTACCGGAAGCCAGCTGTCGGTAATATCCAACGAGTATCACACGCCTCCTATCGGATGCGAAATAAGACCCTATTTTAATGGGAAATATATAGTTTTGGGGTGTGCACTTTGCGGAGGATCTTCCTATCGCCTATTAAACAACTTTTTTAATTCAATGTTTGACGGCGAGGAAGTGATTACATATTCCAAAATGAACGGTTGGGCAAAAGAGGCGTTGGATAAGGATTTGCCAACGACAAATACCTTTTTCAGAGGAACGAGAGCAACTCCCGATCTGCGTGCAAGTGTTGTCGGATTATCCGAAAAAAATTTCAACGCCAAGGCACTGACGCTTTCTGTGCTAAAAGGAATCAATAGAGAACTGAAAGATTTTTATGATTTGATTGCCGTTGTTACAGGACCTCGTGGAATGCTTATAGGCTCCGGTAATGCCATCCGTATGAACCCTGTGTTGCGTGATATAATTGAAAATGATTACGGAATGAGATTGAATATTCCCGCTCATAAAGAAGAAGCGGCTTTCGGTGCCGCTCTTATATCCGCCGAAAAGTTTAAAAACACCGGCTTGAAGCGGTTTGTAAAGTACGAATAAAGCAAAAAGGCTTAAGTTTTAAGCTTAAGCCTTTTTTGCGGAGACAGGTAGATAAGAATATTCTTACCAAACAAAAAGCCCACTGCCTATGGCAATGGACTTTTTATTTGGCTTAAACGAGCGAAAAGGTGTCTGAACAAGGGTAATTGCGAACAAAAGGTGTTCACTTATTCAATCTGCGTATGGGTCGAATGGTACCCACTCAATTTGGCGCAGATCATCGTACTGTGCACGTGTCAGTTTTACGCTTTGCTTTTTGGACTGTTGGGCTACCTTTTTTGCGGGCGCTTTTTTCTTTTGTGAAGACGATTTCTTTTTTTGCTTTTGCTGATTGTTCATTTCGTCCTCCATCAATAATCGGTTATGACGATTTTATACGATGCTCCTGGCTCAATGCAATCGAATGCGTATCCGACCTCACCTCTAAACTTATCACCGACTTGCAAGTCCGAAATAAATACTGTACCGCGGTCGATGAGGTATCCTTCGGAGTCGTAGAGCTTCCAACCGAAATTGCAACCGTTTGTCGCTCTGTTACCGTCACAATCGTATGTTTTCTCTCCAGTGAAATAAATGTACAAGCTATCGTCGTACATCACTTCGTATGTAATGCTGTCAATGCGGGTGGTTGTGTAAATCGATCCGTTATACGATAAATAATTCACTCTTTTTGGGAGTGTCTCTGTCGTTACTTGAATCGGTTTTGTCGGAAGATCGTATGCGTTAAGTGTCGATTCATCGAAGTAATAATCGTCGCCGTAAACAACAAAGTAGACTTTACCTTCGGAAGATGTGCTGGATGTGATATCACTTGGGTTGATGTATATCGATGCCAAGTACTTATCTATCGTCTCATCGTAAGTCCATTCCTCAAAGTTGTCTTCGGTGAATGTCCTAGTCTTTTCGTATACAGTTACACCGTCATTGTTAACTATGCGGATTTCAATGGTGCCGCTGCTGGTCATGGGTATTTCGTCTTCGTCGGCTAATTCAAATACCAATACGAATTTGTCATAGTCCTCATAGTAGAAAAAATCTCTCTCCGAAATCCACTCTACTGTCTGCGGGAACATTTTTTCCAGCGTTGTCGGATTCTTTGTTAATATGGTATCAATTTCTGCCACAGGAATTGCAAGGTTGAGATTTTGCCCATCGACGAAGGATGCCGTCGTTATTCCAATAACGCGTCCTTCACTATCGAGCAAGGGTCCGCCGCTGTTTCCGCTTGAAATCGGTGCAGTTGTTTGAATGTATGTATGTCCCTCCACCTCGCGTTCTGCGGAAGATACAATACCATTCGAAAGACTGCCTGTCAATCCGAGCGAACTGCCAATTGCATAGACCGTTTCACCTGTTTTAACAGTGGATGCCCTAATTTCCAGTGGAACGGAGTTGGTGCAAGAGGTGGCAAGTATGGCAATATCCTTGCTTTCGCTATAACCCAATACCTTATTAACTTCGTAGGATTTTCCGTTGGATAACGTGATCTTGGCGGTGATACATTTCTCTATGACATGATAGTTTGTAATAACTGTGCCGTTATCGTCATAAAAAAAGCCTGTTCCTGTACTTGTCATGCTGGCTGATTCGCCTGTGACTTCCACCACCGAAGGAGATACTTTTTCGTATAATTCTTCTGCCGTTAGTTCCTTATCCTTGTCTGGTGTAATATTGTCGATTATGTCACCCACCGTACAGCCCTGTAACATAAAGCAAAATACAAGCATGCAGATTACGGCTATTCTGGGGATTGTCCGTTTCATACTACCTCCTATTGAATTCACTTATGAACATATTATATCACAAAACGGCACCCAGGTCAAGTGCATTTGGCTGTAACTGTTAAAAATTAATGTTTTACTACTGGCTTATTGTTCCCGATTCGGTTCAAATCTCTCTGTCCGAACCTTTTCTTCGTTTCTTGCAGCAGCATAAAACGAACAAAAGTACACTAGCAATTTTGGCTTTTTCGGGCAAAAAAATAGAGTC
>JAFTLM010000351.1 GCA_017455945.1 Clostridia bacterium
GTCCGTCGTGATCAGGATCTTTCGTTTCTCAGGGATTTGCACGGATATTCCTCCATATTTTGGCTATTGTACCACATATTATAGCATAATATTTGAAAATGTCCATAGCATGTTTTTCCCTTAGACCTTAATTATTTCTTTCCTTTCTTCGCAAATTCTCTGGGCTTGAAAAACTGATAAAGGTTACACGGAATCATACCGTTATAGAGGCGTTTAACCTTGTCGGCACGTCTGCCGTAAAGTCTTTCGAAATTCTCACAGGAGGTTATGACGTAGACCTGCCAGGGATAAAGCTTTTCAAAGGCTTTTCCCATATCGGCGTAAAGCTCCGACACTTCCCTCTCGGTCATAAGCCTTTCACCGTAGGGTGGGTTACAAACGATTGAGCCTCTGCGGTCAAGCTTCTCTATTTTTCGCGCGTCGGCGTTGAAAATGTTCAGGTATTCCTCCACACCCGCACGAAGTGCGTTCTCATAAGCCACGTCAAGAACGCTGTCGTCTATATCCGACGCATAGGCTTCAAACTTCGAGTCGGTTATTATCTTCGCCTTGGCTTCCTCGCGGGCGTTCTCCCACATTTTCTTTGGCAGGAACGGGAACTTTTCGCCCGAAAACTCTCTGAGAAGTCCGGGGGCTCTGCCCGTAGCTATCATTGCCGCTTCTATGGCAAGGGTACCCGAGCCGCAGAAGGGGTCCCAGAAAAGCGTATCCTCTCTGGGGCGTGAGGTCAAGGCTATAGCCGCAGCCAGCGTTTCTCTTATGGGAGCAAGCCCCGCTTCGGTGCGGTAGCCTCGCTTATGAAGAGGTGCGCCGCTGGTTTCTATCATCAGGTTGGCAACGTCCTTGAATATGAAAAACTCTATCTGATATCTGACACCGCTGTTTTCGGTGAACCAGTTCACCTTATAGTGCTTTGAAAGCCTGTCAACAACGGCTTTTTTCACTATGGACTGGCAATCGGGCACCGAAAAGAGTTTACTTTTTATAGCGTGTCCTTTGACGGGAAATTCGTCGTATCTGCCTATATACTCCTCCCACGGAAGTGCCGCGGCACCGTCAAAAAGCTCGGCAAAGCTTGTAGCGGGATATGACCCCACGAGAATATAAATTCTCTCGGCAAGTCTCAGATTTATATTTGCCCGCGGAATGTCCTCGGGTTCGCCAAGGAAGGTAACTCTTCCGTCTATGGTTTCAAGGCGTTTAAGCCCAAGTGCGTCTATTTCCTCGCCAAGTTGCTTTTCCAGTCCGAAAAGGCAGGTGGCAACAAGTTTCAATGTCATTTTATTCTCCTTAAACGAATACGTTCTTTGATTAAGTATAAAATAAATTTTCGCATTTGTCAATATTTATTGAGAATATAAGTTTACATTTGCGAACAAATATGGTAAAATAAAATGAGTTAAAAAACGATGGAGGTCAAAAATGACAAAAAGACTTTTTGATGACGGACTTCTTCTTGAATTTGAGGCGACGGTAAAGTCGGTCAGAAAAGAAGACGATGAATATTGGGTATTGCTGGACCGCACAGCATTCGCTCCCGACGGCGGCGGTCAGCTTTCGGACATAGGCAGTATAGACGGGGTTGCGGTTCTTGACGTCGCTCCCGACGACGGCGAGATATATCATATCTGTGACGGAGAATTGGAGGTAGGAGCCTCGGTTCACTGCAAAATAGACGAAAAAAGACGTATGCGCCACATACAGAACCATTCGGGCGAGCATATAGTTTCGGGCATAATTTACAAGGAATACGGATTTAACAACGTGGGCTTCCACTTAGGAAGCGAGGACGTCACTATGGACGTTGACGGTGAAATAACCAAAGAAATGCTCCGCAGAATAGAAAGGCTTGCCAACGAGGCGGTAGTCAAAAATCTGGAGGTAAAAGCAATATATCCCTCTCCCGCCGAGCTTGAAAATATGTTTTACCGCTCCAAGCTTGAGCTTACGGACAACGTGCGTATCATAGTAA
>JAFTLM010000352.1 GCA_017455945.1 Clostridia bacterium
CAAAGCTCTGAAAATAAAAAAATGACGGTAAAAGGAAGATGTATAAAAACCAGACTTCCAAAGACGGTAACGCTTTCTTCAAACGAAATGCTTGGAGCACTGTATCAACCGCTTACGGCGATATTTCAGGCGATTTCAAGAGTTATAAGGTCAACCCCTCCGGAGCTTGTAAAGGACATAATGAGTACGGGAATAGTTATGACCGGCGGTGGAAGTATGTTGCCCGGACTTGATAAACTTATAGAGAGAATTACCGGAATTCCGGTCAGAGTTGCCCCCAATGCCTTGACCTGCGTAACCGAGGGAATGGGAAAATTGATTGATATGATATCATCTGGAAAAGATGATGCAATAAGCCTGGCACGTGAACACAGAAACAGAAATTAGGAGAAATTATGGCAGACAAGATAATAGTCAATAGCGAGAAAGCACCTGAAATGTTTGGCTTTTTCGAAGAAATATGTAAAATACCGCACGGTTCGGAAAACGAGACGGCTATCGCCGATTATATAGTGCGTTTTGCCGCAGAAAGAAGCCTGGAGTGCTACCGTGATGAGGCAAATAACGTGCTGATTAGAAAATCGGCTACGGCAGGCAGAGAAGGCGAGGAAAGCCTGCTCCTTCAGGGACATACCGATATGGTGTGCGAAAAGGACGGCAACGTGAAACACGATTTTCTTACCGACCCAATAAAGCTTTTTGTTGAGAATGGATTTTTGAAAGCCAAAGGTACCACACTCGGTGCTGATGACGGCGTTGCGGTGGCGGCTATGCTGGCTATTCTTGACGGTGCCGTGGATTCTCATCCGCCTATTGAATGTTTGTTTACCGCAGGCGAAGAAATCGGTATGATTGGTGCAGGAAAATTTGATTTTTCAAAGGTGCAGTCAAGACGAATGATAAATATCGACAGCGAAAAAGAGGGAATTGCGGTAGTAGGCTGTGCGGGCGGCGTAAGAAGTGAACTTACTTTGCCGATAAAACGAACCGATAAAAAAGGTGATTGTCTGAGAATAAAGCTCGGAGGGCTTGCGGGCGGTCATTCGGGAGAGGATATCAATAAGGGCAGAATTAACGCAAACCGCCTTATGGGGAGTTTCTTGACCGAACTTTCCATTAAGATGGAATGTTCGATTTCTGCCGTGTGCGGCGTTTCAAAAGATAACGCTCTTCCAATAGAGTGCGTTGCCGAAATAGCTGTTCCCGATTTTTTCGAGGCTCTCTACGAGCTGGAAAATATCGCAAAAATTGTAAGTAAAGAAATATCGGAAGACGATAATGGCTTTTTCTGTACGGTAGAACATTGTGAACTTGACAGCGTTCTTGATGAGGAAAGCAACGATAAATTTATGATAGCTTTGAATAACACTCCCTGCGGTGTTATCGAAATGAGCAGAGATGTGGAAGGACTTGTTGAATGGTCGGCGAATTTGGGCGTTGTGGAGACAGGTGAGGAAAACGTAAAGTTTACCTTCCTTACACGCTCGGGAATAGATGAAAGAATAGATTATTCAATGCATGCCCTCGACAGATTTTCAAAGGCTCTTGGCGGTGAGACAGGACATTTCGGAAGATATACGGGGTGGAGTTACGCTAAAGCGTCGCCTATCAGAGAGGCGTACATTGCGGCATATAAAAAATTATTTGGTAAAGAAGCGAGCTGTGAAATAATTCACGCAGGACTTGAATGCGGTCTTATCCGTGCCAATATTCCCGATATGGATATCATATCTATCGGTCCCGATATTATAGCACTTCACTCTCCCCGGGAGCGATTGAATATCGCTTCTGCAGAGCGTCTTTGGGAGTTGCTTGAATATATGCTTGAAAATTAACTGAGGTGAAATAAAATGACGTATGAACAAAAGCCTTGTGAATCAAGGCTTTCGTCAAGTAAGTGGTTGTTTGTACTTTGTTTTTTGGTATACAGTGCCGTGTATATCGCAAGAGGAAATCTGTCATACGTGCGGACGACTATGATTGCAGACGGAATCTTAACAGAAGGCCTTTCTGGAACCCTCAGTGCCGTGTATTTCGGCTGTTATGCAGTAGGTCAGATTGTGAACGGTTCCGCTGCCGACAAACGCCCACCGTTCCTTCTGGTCAGCATAGGATTGTGTGTTATAGCTGTTACAAATGCGGCAATGATGTTTTCTGTTCCTGCCGCTGTCAGGATAATAATTTGGGCAATAAACGGCTTCGGTCAGTCTATGCTTTGGTGCCCTGTTTTTTATATAATATCAAATGTGTTGCACCCAAAACTGCGTTTTACGGCAATAACCGTGATAACTCTTTGTACCCCGGTAGGAAAGGCATCTTGTGCCTGGATATCGGGTTTTGCGTTGAGCTTTGGAAAGTGGCAGAACGTCTTTCTTGCCGCATCGTCTATTATCGCTGTCATCGCCGTACTTTGGATATCCGCAAGTATTACTATGCGTAAAGATTTGGTTATTCCGCATCCCGAATGTAAAAAAAGTGAGGATTCAGCCTCCAAAAAACGAGGGCTGTTTGGAATTTTGAGCGAAAGCGGCGTGATTTTTATGCTTCCCGCAATGCTTGTGTACGGGCTTTTCCTTAACGGCGTTTTGGAGGTTATGCCCAGTATACTGTCAAAACAGTATTCGCTTTCTTCAACGCTATCGGCATTTCTGGATTCCTTTATTCCTCTTTTGGGAAGTCTTGGAGTTCTGGTTTCTAATTTGCTGTACATAAAATTATTTAAGCGAAACGACATGAAAAGTGCCGCGTTCGTTATGGCAATGTCTATGGTGCCGATGGCAGTAATGCTGTTGCTCACCTGTGGAGGGGGCTTCCGCTTCGGCAGATATGCCGATTCGATAGTCCTGGTAATCACTTACGGACTGGTCTATATTCTTCAGCTTTCTTTCGGACATTTTTGTGTTTCGCTGGTCCCTGTAAAATTTTCGGGTTTTGCGTACGCGGCAACCGTGTCGGGAATAGCAAATGCGATAGGCTACGGAGGAAGTGCCATATCTTCGTATGCTATGAATTTTGCAGTGGAAAAATTGCCGCTTTGGCAAACGGTAATTATATGGATGTTGTGCCTTGTTGCAGGCACTGTATTTATGATTCCCGCAATGATAAAATGGAACAAATTTGTGAAAAATTCACTTGTTGATAAATAATATACTATCGGAGGTTAAATTTTATGAATTTCGAAAGATTTTTTGGTAAAGCTTCTTGGATAGGTGCTCTCGAAGGCTCCGGATATATTACTGTGCGAGACAGTTTTGATGCTAAAAAGGGCGAAAAAACCGAAATAACCATTCTCGGCTTCGGGCGTTTTGTCCTCTACGTTAACGGTAAGCGTGCCCACGACGATTATTTCTTGCCGCTCAATACATTCTTTGAAAATAAGGAAAGTTACAGAGTGCTGAGGGGAAGAGTTTTCGGTACAAGAGCTTATCCCTGCAAATTCGATATTTCTCACCTCGTTCACGAAGGTAAAAATAATATCACCGTCCTGCTTGGCGGAGGCTGGTATACCGGCTCTGACGTCTACGCGGGTAAGACACAGGGATATTTCGGATTTCCAAAGGTTTGTTACAAAATAAATGTTGGCGATGAGGTTTTCTATTCCTCTACCAATGCAAAATACAGCAAATATTTTGTGGAAAAATCTGCGTATAATGCAGGCGAAATATATGATTTTAAGGACTTCGGGATGGAGATTGTCGATGAAAATTATGACGATTCATCGTGGTCAAATGCCGTTCCGGCAGAGCCGCTTGAAACCGACCTTTACGCCTTTTCCGATTGTCCTACAGACAAGCTTATCAGGGAAATAAAGCCCACAGTAAACGACAAGGGCGTATACGACGCAAGTCTCAATCTTACGGGCTTTCCTGTCCTCATTTCGGGCGGAGGCGACGTTGAGGTCATTGTCTCGGAGGACATTAACCCCGACGGAACGCTTGACGAGGAGCACACAGACTGGCAGTTCCTCAAGTTCAAAAACACAAAAAAGGGACAGCGCCTTGTTCCCCTCTTTACCTGGCTCGGCTTCAGATATTTCAAAATAATCGGCGAGGCGGAGGTTGAGTGCGTACAGCAGATACACACCGATGTTAAAGTAACCTCTACCTTTGACTCAAGCAACGAAACCCTCAACTGGGTCTATAACACCTTTATCCACACCATGCTTTCCAATATGCATGAAGGTCAGCCCTCCGATTGCCCGCAAATAGAACGCCGCGGCTACACAGGCGACGGACAGATAACCGCTCCCGCGGTATTCCGCACCTTGGGAGCAAAGGAATTCTACAAAAAATGGATTGCCGACATTGCCGATGCACAGGATAGAGTCACGGGGCTTGTCCAGAACACCGCTCCGTTTACAAGCTCCGGCGGAGGTCCCGGCGGTTGGGGAATAGCTATTATCAAGGTCCCGTATGAATATTGGAAATATTACGGTGACGAGCGTCCCGCACGTCTTATATTCCACGAGATGATGCACTATCTTGACTTTATGGAAGAACATTGCGATTTCGGACTTGTAACAAGAACCGAGCCCGCAGGTGCGTGGTGTCTCGGCGAGTGGTGCTTGCCTTATCTGAAGCCCGAACTCCCGCCTCCGTTTGTTAACACATACTTCTACATAAAGGCAATGCAGATGGGAGCGGAGCTTGCAAACGTGTTTGGTCATCCCGAATACGTAATGTTGCTTAATGACCGTATTGAGCATCATAAAAAGGCTATCAACGCCGCATATCTCAACGACTTCCCAAGATACGGAACCCAGTATCTCGGAGGTACACAGGGGGCAGATGCTTTTGCTCTTGATATCGGTCTCGGAAACGAGAGCACGGTTCAGTGCCTCATTGACAAATACGATAAGCTTGACACCTTTGACACGGGAATTTTCGGCACGGAGGTTGTAACCAGAATGCTCTTTAAATACGGCAGAGGAGATATCGCCGTAAAGCTTATTACCGCAGAAGAACCGTATGGATTCGGTGCGTGGAAAAAGCAGGGGGCAACAACCTTCTGGGAGTATTGGATGAAGCCCTCACGCTCGCTGTCGCATCCTATGTTCGGTTCACCCGTAGCATCCTTCTTTGACGGAATTTTGGGAATTGAACAGTGCGAAGGCTCAATCGGATATTCAAAGATCACAGTAAAACCTGCAGATATAAAGGGGCTTGACAGAGTGTCAGGATCAATAACTACCCCCAAAGGTGTTATCTCGGTTTCCTACACACGCAAAGAGGACGGAACGCTTGACGTAAAGGTCGATGCTCCGCAAGGCGTAAAAATAGTTAAATAAAAGCAGGGTGCTGAATCAACGATTCAGCACCCTTGTGTTTGTGCGGTTAGTTCCTGCACAATATTTCTTTTGTGATCTTTGACATTTGTTCGCAGTAATCCGAAGTGCCTAAAACGATAACAGTGTTTTCTTCGGCAATCGATGAAATAAGCGGTTTCAATGACTTTTTTGCAATTTTTGAATCCACCTCAAAAACTTTTGTGTCAGGATATTCGGCTTCAAATTCCTCTCGGATTTTTTCGCATTCGCTTTCACACACAACAAAGGGCGGGGAAGAGAGGTAATCCTTCAGCTTTGTAATAGTGTCAATAAGAGCCTTTCTTCGTGTAGAGTTGTCTGCTCTGTCAATTATAACGTTTGGCATAACCGAAATCGACTCAAAACGCAAAGGAAGCCCCTCGCTCAAAATAGCCGAACAAATATCGGTGCCGTTTATTCTGAAGGACGAACGTCTCAACGCCTCGACAGCCTCAAGGACAGTGAGAAGATTTTTTATCTGATAATATGCCCCGCACCCTATCGTAAAGAGTTTGGTTTTGTAGGTGAACTCCATTCGTTTAACCGATATTGAAGAAAAACAAAAGGCACTTTTAAGCGGTGTCGAAAATCTGATTTGTAACTCGGCGCATTTGTCAAAGATGATTTTGTGAACGTCTCTTTCCTGAATAGCCGAAACTACTTCGCCGCTGTCTCTGTCCATATGCGTACAGATATCGAAAGCGATTTTAGGATCGTAAACCGATGAAATAACAGTGACAGTAGCTTTCCCCAAAAAAGTATGGGACGTGTCGGTTGGCGGAAGCTCGATAATTGCGGCATCGCAACCGCTGTCATAAAAAGCGCAAATTGCCGTAGCGAACAGCAGGTCAGAACGTGAGGGCGTAAACTCTTCTGTGTCCTCTTTTTCTTTTTTTATGACGCCGACAGCTTTGTAAACCTTTTCGGCTGATTTTGAAAAGAGTTCTATGGAAATAGGTCTTTCGTATATTCTAACACAGTTTCTTACAGAGTGAATAAACGGGGTTACTACGTGCCCGACCTTGTATGCCGATGCACTCAACGTAGCCGATAACAGGGAACAAACAGAGCTTTTTCCGCATTCTCCGAAAATTTTTATTATCTTCAGATTTTTTTCAGGACTTCCGAGTCTGTTCAGTATTTGATCAAGACAACCGCCCGAAAGTGCGGCAGGTGCCGTCAGTATCATTTTCTCAGCATTAGTGTATGTCATAGTTCTTTACCAAGCAAAAAGGCACGGGCAGAGTTGTATTCTTCCATAGCCTTGATGCATCTGGGGGATTGGGGAGAATATCTTCTGATTGCACGGAGCAAAATGTTTTTAGGCGTTTCTTCGGGA
>JAFTLM010000353.1 GCA_017455945.1 Clostridia bacterium
ATAGGCACCGGCGGAACCATTACGGGAATAGGCGAGACACTTAAATCCAAACACCCCGATATAGAGATTTGGGCGGTAGAGCCCGAGCACGCGGCGATCCTTTCGGGCGGCTCTATAGGAACTCACCTCCAGATGGGCATAGGCGACGGAGTTATTCCCGCCATACTCAATCAGGAAATCTATACGGACATCTGCATAGTCAAGGACGAGGAAGCCATACAGACCGCAAAGGACCTTGCCTCCAAGGAAGGAATCATGTGCGGAATATCCAGCGGAACCAACGTGGCGGCGGCGATAAAGCTTGCCAAGAAGCTGGGCAAGGGCAAGACGGTTGTCACCGTGCTTCCCGACACGGCGGAGAGATATTTCTCTACCCCGCTTTTTGAAGATTGAACAAAAAAGCCGATTCAAATCGGCTTTTTATTTTCATTTCACCAAGAATTACTCTGCAGAAGGCTCGTCTGTAACTTTTTGCTCCTGTACCTCTGCGGGTTCAGGAACTGCGGGTTCAGGAACCGCGTTCTCGGACTGCGGCTCTGTATGCTGAGGCTGTGCGGGTGCGTAGCTGTCAAGTCCCGCATACTGCATCGGTGCCCAACCATAATCCATCTCACGAGCCGCGATAACTCCGTAACTCACCAGCTTGCCTCTGGCAACAATCATCATAACACCGGTCATAACCAACAAGCTTACTTCAAAAAGCATTGTAAGTCCGCTGATAGGATTAGTCGCCATAACAATAAACGCTCCAACAAGACCGAAGCCCGCAAAAATGAAGGAAAGAACCGCAAAGAACATAGGCTTGAATGGGGGTACCTTGCCCGTGTACATAGACCTCTTTACAGCCTTTGTTATCCTGCAAAGAACGGCATAACGGATAAGGTTGAACACCACCGCTATTATCACCACAATAAGCACTGTAAAGAACAGCACCTCTGCTCCGCCGTCTGCCATTGAACGAACAAGCTCCATATTCTTTGTCAAGCCAAAAACAAATCCCATAGAGAAATCATAGAAAACGTAATAATCAACAACCATCAAAGCCACAGAAAGACTTCCGACAACGGCAAGCAAGGCTGTTGCTATCCAGGACATGACGAGCTTAAAAATCGGAAACGCTCTCACCAAACCAAACTTGGTTATGTAACGGTTTGAAAGGTCTCTTCGGCTCACAGCACCGGCATACATACACCAACAGCCCACGGTAAGGAGTATGTAAAACGTGAGATTTAAAAGCGAGGACAAAAAAGCCACAAACGCAGGAATCACAAAACTGACTATATAATACCAATAATCGTCGCCGTATCCGTAATCATAACCCATACCAACAACCAGATTCGCAAGATTGACAAAAAACGTAATCAGCTGAAAAACAGCAATAAAAGAAACAATAATGGAAATGGCAAGAAAAAGTCCGCTTGAGAAAATTTTTCTTACAACAAAGGAAAATTTGTCAAACGCCGTAGGTTGATAAGTAGTCTGATTGTTCATAATTTACCGTCCTTATAATGAATTTTTCGCCTGTTTTTATAACAAGCTTTACCGAAAATAATTCTATCATATATTTCATAGTTTGTCAATATTCGCAGCACATTTACGCACAAATAAGATTGATTTTCTGTAGAGATATGTCAGTGCGATAAAACGTATGAGGAAAATATTGCACGAACATTTTAATTTGCACGCAATACCGCTTGACAAAATCAAATTTTTTTGATATAATACACGGTAGTCACGGATTATGGGCGTAATGACTTCGCCGCCGACGAAATTATGTGTGTGCATACATTGGAAATTGACCTGAAAATCGAATATTTTTCACACTTCGGGGTGTGGCGCAGTTGGAGCCGTTTCCGAGTGCCGCCGATGGCGGATTCAGCGAGGAATAAGGCGTGGCAGTAACTTGGCGATTGCCGAGCAAACCACGGCTTGCGACGGCAGAGCCTTAGTTACAACAGGGATGCAAGCGACGAAACGGAGCACGATGCAGATTTCTATAATAATAAGGCAAAATAATAAATTAAATATTTTTCGGGGTGTGGCGCAGTTGGTAGCGCGCGACGTTTGGGACGTCGATGCCGCAGGTTCGAATCCTGTCACTCCGACCAAATAAGAAGCGTAATTGTGATACAGTATGTATTGCAACCACGCTTCTTATTTTTTTGCTTAAATCCTTATATAACATAAGGTGTTAGCCC
>JAFTLM010000354.1 GCA_017455945.1 Clostridia bacterium
CAAGAATCTTGAAATTAATAATTGGTTTCGTGGAGTTCGAAATAGCTCTGGGGATGTGCGCATGTGGGGCAAACAAGGGGAGCCTTTGTGCCAACCACAATGTGACCGCAGTTGCGGCATTCCCAAACCTTGACCTCGCTCTTTTCAAACACCTGTGCCGTTTCTACGTTCTTAAGAAGCGCACGGTATCTTTCCTCGTGAGTTTTCTCGATTGCCGCTACCAAGCGGAATTTTGCCGCAAGTGCTGTAAAGCCCTCTTCCTCGGCATCCTTGGCAAAGCCCTCGTACATAGCGGTCCACTCGTAGTTTCGCCTTCTGCCGCCGCAAGAAGGTTCTGTGCGGTGTCGCCGATGCCCTCAAGCTCCTTGAACCAAAGCTTTGCGTGCTCCTTTTCGTTTTCCGCAGTCTTAAGGAAGAGTGCCGCAATCTGCTCAAAGCCCTGCTTCTTGGCTACGGAAGCAAAGTAGGTATACTTGTTTCTTGCCTCTGACTCGCCTGAAAAAGCAGCCATAAGATTCTTTTGTGTTTTTGTTCCGTCGTATTTGCTCATTTTATCTACCTCCGTTTTCCTGATTTTTTCCCAAAAATCGGAAATTTATTCTGTATTGATTATATCATTTTCAAATGTATTTGTCAATAACTTTATTTTTGATATTTCGTATCGAAATATTCAATAAGTCTGTATGCGTTTTTGTTTATCTCCGCCATGTATTTGGTACATTCGGTGTATTCCTCGTGCTCGTTTGACATAATGCCCTTGTTGGAGTCGGTGCTGGATACGTCGCGGATTCTTCCGTCGGGCATAACCGCGTTTCTCGGGTCGTTGTCAAGATACTGGAACCAGTGCCAGCCCACGCAGTTCTTTGCCTCAAGCAGACGAAGCGTGTAGTTCTGATAGAACATACCTCTGTCCTTTTGAGTTTCCACGTACTGACCCGCGCCCGAGGTGTTGCCGAGACCCGAATCGCCCGCCTTGGTGTAGAACTCGGTTATCATAAAGGGGCAGTTTGCACTCTTTGCAATGAGATATACCGAATCTGCCTGGGGTTGCCAGGTTCCGTACCAGTTTATGGTGATGCAGTCGAGATATCTTCCCGCAAATTTAAGCACCCATTCTGCGCTTCTTACACCCGTAAGGAAACGTGTTCCCAGAAGCATATGATTGGGGTCATACTTTCTCATAGCGGTAGTAACCACGTTGTAGTATCTGTCCCAGACAAATCCTCTGAAAAGCTCGAAATATTCGGGCTTGATATCGTCATCGGTGGGTTCTTCCTTGCCGCACATATTCTTAAGCCAGGTCCAGGCACAGGCGTAGGAATAGTGATTTACCGCATTTTCGGGATCTATGGAAAGGTAAGAGAGAATCATATTGGACTGCATGGGAAGCTCGTTGTCGGTGGTGTAACCGAGAATGTAGGGATTGTCCTTGTTTTTCTCTGCCGCCTTAGCTCTCTCGTCGGCAAAATCCACGAAAGCGGGGTCAAAGACGTTCATTGTGTTGTTTTCAGAGAAGGTGCTGCTTCCGCCTTTGGAGTTTGCCGTTCCAATAGTTCTGCCGTACTGATAGACAAAGCCGATGCTGCTCTGGCTCACAATAGGCTCTTCTATGTTTGTAACGTGAGGGTCGGGGCTTGCGGAAACGTAGAAGTGCAGGTCGTTTCTAAGTCTCTTTGCGATAGTTTCGCCCCAGTTTTCAAGGGTTCCGTACTTTTGAAGAGTTTTCTCCATATGGTATACCGAGCCCTGATAGTTGGGCACAACCTGGCTGAGTGCGCGAACCACAAAAGGATAGCCCAGAGGGTCAATTACCCAGAAACGCTTGCCTATCTTCTTGACATAGAAGAAGCCCGTTGCTTCTTGCTTCTTGCTTTCGTCCATAAGACCGCCGAATTTGTCTGTGGGAATATCCTTTTTCGGAGCGTACTTGTCTATGTCGGTGAGTGCCGCAAAGGTTCTTGTTTTAGCCTCCGCTTTTGCTGTGGCAAAGGTCTTGGAGGAGGACGAGAACCAAACACGCTCGGTGTACTGCTCTTCGGGTGACTCTATAAGCTCCGCTTCAAGGGGAGGCTCTTTAATCATTTCTTCGTAACGTGCGTGCCACTCGGCGTACATCTTTTCCGCCCACGCCCAAATTTCGGAATCCTTTGCCTCGTCGCCCGTCAGCTTCTTGGTGTAATTGGAAACATCTTTGCTCTCATACTGCTTGATGCAGATATCGTCGCCCGAGAAAACGGGATTTGTAAGCCTGAGCTCAGCGTCGGTATATTTTGTGGCGGTGATGGCAAAGCATATATTTTTCTTGCCCTCGGCTTTAGCCTTGGCAACGTAATCGCTGATATCGCAACCGGTGAAGCCTCCAAGTCTGGATCTGCTTGTAGGCTCACCAAGCTTAGGCAGTGTGTTGTAGGTAAGGTTTTTGAGCTCGCCGTCGTATTCGATGGGGTAAGCCTCGTACCAAACGTCGGCTTCGGCAATCGAAATGCCGCCCGATATTTTTACGGAAAGTCTGAAGAAATTTCCGTCAAGCGAGTCGGTGTCGAATTTTGCCACCAGATATCTGTTCCAGTCGGTGCCGGGAGCGTGCTTGAACACAAGTCTTTCGGGGGGGAGTCCCACGGATTCGTTAATCTGTGCCGCGGTTTTATCCGCATACAAACCGCTTCTTACGTAGCCGGCGTCAATCGGTAATACTTTCTTTGCATTATTCATATTGTATACTCTCCTTTCGGGATCTTGAGTGCATTATGCCATAAAATTTATTCTGTGTCAACGACAGACGGCTTCTTTTGTGCAGATTGACAAATAGTTCATTAAAAGAGACCAAAAAAGAGCCGTTTTTTATCGGCTCTTTTTGGTGCAAGTCTTACATCTTTTTGTGATAGCCCGAGAACTCCTCGGTCAGTCTTACACATTCTGTCAGATTGAACTTCTTTTCTCCGTTGTGCCAACCCTGCCATTTGCCGCGAGCTTCGATTTTGCGTGCCGCGAGGATTGCTTCAAGACAGGCAACGGCTTCTTTGCCAAGCTCGGTGCGTTCGCTTTTTTCAAGTGCGTTCATTTGCAGGCAGAGAACACACCAACGGCTTGATTTTGCCATATAAAAGGTCTGATACTCAAGAAAGGTTCTGTAATAGCCGAGAGCATCTGCGGGAATCTCGCTTTCTGCGCTTACCATATCCGCATAGAGACTTTCAAAACGCTTGGTGCTTGCCTCAAGCTCGGGCAGCAGCTTTGCGTAATCCTCGTATCGGGTAAATATTCCTTTGAGTATCTGCCTGCCCGTCATATAAAGGTCGCCGTCGTCAAAGGTGTACCTTGTAAAGGGCAGACCTCCGTAGTCGTGATAGTAGAAATCCGCCGCATCGCAAAGTTTTTTGAGAAGCTCTTCGCCCATATTTCCGCAGGCGAGATAGAACCTGTCGCGAAGTTTTGCCACCGTTTTCCACGCGTCGCTAAAGACCTTGCGGTGAAATTTCTCCTTAAAGCTTTGATAGTCAAAGCCATGCGGGTCAGCCATAAGCTCGGCGTTGGCTGAGACCGAGTAGATAAGAGGTCTGACGTTTGACACGTTGACTATTGAGTAATAAAGCGAGTCCGAGCGTGCCGCCTCCTTGTACGAAAGCTCCATTTTCAGCGGATTGCAGGTGTCGGCAAGATGAGGTCCTCTGCCGTAAAACGCCACGTGGTAGTAAATTCCGTATTTTCTGCCCTCAAGACGCTTTACGCTGTAAAAATCGTCGCCGAACATCTGGTCAAGTCCTACGTCGGAAAATATTGCAATCGTGTCCTCCGGCAACGTCAGGTGCCCTTGTCCGTAAAGTCTCGCCCCCTCCAGCCAGAACGTGGATGTGCTGTAGAAGCTTTTGCCGCCAAGAATTTCCTTGACTATTTTGTATTGTGTGTTTATGGCGTCGGAAATGAGAGCTCCACGCCCTTCGTTGGAGGCGGGAGAGCTTTTGTCAAGCTTCCACACAGCCTCGTCGGCACGTCCGCGGAGACCCAACTGCCACACCACTCTGTCGTTGTATTTTGCCCATTTTTTTGAGTAGTAACGCCATATCTCTTCCATAACGGGGCGGTTGGTTATAAAGGAAAGCTCACCGTCGAGTCGGTGCTTTTTCATATAGTTGCTTGCACCGAAATATGATACGCCGAGAGGCTCCACATGGTGTTGGGTAACGTAAAGCCCGCGGTTGTATACTGCCTCTACCAGCTTTTCCTCGTCGGGGTTGTCAATGTCCACGAAGGAGGATGGAATTATAAGATTTATTTCAAGCCTGAGGGCGGTTTCCAGAACCATATCCAAAACCTCGGTGTCCATTACCGTGTTGTAAAACCTGTAGTCAATATGTCTCACTCCGCCGCTTTTCTTGAACTCGGTCAGCAGGTCCTCATCGTTGAGAAACCAACCGCGGAACTTTATTTCACGCTTTGGCGACGTAAAAAACACGTCGTCCGGTGTCAAAGTCTCTTTTGCTTTTGGAAAAAGGTCGGTGAGTCTGTAAGTTGGAGGAATTTCCAGCACCTTTGTGGCAAAGGCGTAAATTCCGAAAACCGTTCCCAGCACGTCGCCGCCGCATATCGTTACACCGCTATTGTCGATTTTTACGGTGTAGCTTTCGGGCTCGCCGTTTTCGGTGATTATGTTTATTCCGCCCTTATCGGCAAGCTCAAAGCCACGGACTTTTCCCGAAAGTGCCAGCAAATTTCTTTGCAGGTCGCGTATGGCAAGCAGTACCGCACCGTCGGCGTCGGGTGCCGAAATCGAGACGGTGTTTTCTTTGTCGAACAAACAGAACATAAAATCCCTCCCTTGTACTTTTAAATTGTACCATATTTTTCAGATTTTTGCAACCTTTGAGGCGGTATAAATTCAATTTGTGCGGTAAAAAGAGGCAAAGTAAAGAGCAGTTCTTGACAGACGGTGAAAATTATAGTATAATTGAAGAGCCTATATTGAAAGCGAGGTTTCAGATGAAAAATTACAGAACAGAGCGTCTCTCGCCTGCGGGAAATTTTGAAAAAATGAAGGCGGCGTTTTTGTACGGCGCCGATGCCGTATATCTTGCCTATAACAGCTTCGGAATGCGATCCGCCGCCGACAATTTCACCCATGAAGAGCATTTTGAGGCTTCAGAATACGCCCCCGCGAGAGGCAAAAAAATATATATTCCGCTTAACAAAATGCCCCACGGAGACTAGTACACGCCTATTCTTGATTTTTTTCGTGAGATAAAGAACTGCGGCATTGAAGGAGCAATAGTTGCCGACCTTGGGGTTCTTGCCGA
>JAFTLM010000355.1 GCA_017455945.1 Clostridia bacterium
ACCAATACAACCTCGTCAGCACCGATCGCACAAGGAACGTGGACTGATTTTGATATTACCATAACGCCATCGACAGGTGAAATTAAATCGACTGTAAACGGCACGGCTATAGATTTTACAAGTGCGGAGATAAAGGCATTGTACGATGGTAATATGGCGTTTAATTTTCAATTATATTATCATGTGGGTATGACGGCAACCGTACATATTGACGACGTCTCCATAAGTGCAAAATATAAGCTTGACTACACAGAAAACGATGTTCTCAAGACGGTTACCGATTCAGAGGGCAATACACGCGGTATATTTGTTATTCAGGATAAGGAACAGTATCTTACAAAGCAACCCTTTGAGCTTTCGTTTGATTACATGATGAATCAAAAGCCTTCCGGTTATCTTAACTTTGTCAAGATGAAGATGACCGGCACAAGCTTTGCTATTTTCAGACTTACTACGGGCGGAGTTGTCACCAACTATACCAGCGCGGGCTACATCACCTATTACCAAAACAAAGCTGCTGATTCGGGTGAAAATCTGGCACTTAACGTGGCGTCTAAAACCCTTACGGCGGGACAGTGGTACAACTTCCGCATTGTGTTTGACCCCAACACCGGTCACGTAATGGGATATATAGACAACGTGCTTGTCTGTGACTACAACATCAACGACGTTTACATTGATGCAAACGGTACTCCTCTCGGAATTACCGAAAATCCCGACAGAATGTATATCGAGCTTGCTTCCCAGTACAGTGCGAGTGCGATTAAGACAAATGACTCCTGCTTTGACAATCTCCGTATACGCACTCTTAACTATAACGAGTACACAAAGACGGTTCTTTCGGACGCCGACTTCGACAGCACGGCAAGCGGAGCACTTACCGCGAATACATTCGCAAAGGCTACGGGGCTTTACTCCAAGAGCCTTGGCGGCAGCTTTACGGTTGCGGGAACCGACGTTGCAAAATACGTTGATGCTACCGTAAAGGCGGGAGAGGGAATTGCCATTGATATGACAAACGGTTACGCTCCTCTTGCTACCGAAACAGTTTCCCTTGCGGGTAACTTTACGTTTACCGCTTTCGGCGACGGCAAGATGGATATTTACAATCTCAAGAGAAATGAGAACGAGGCTGTTTCGCTTCTGTCTGTTGACAACAGCGGAAAGCTTTTCGTTGGCACTTCCGATATGGGCTACACTCTTTCTCTCGGTACGACCTACAACATCAAGCTCCTGTTTTCGGGAGTTGCGGGAACGGGTGAGCTTTACGTGAACGGTAAGTTTGTCGGTGCAACCGATATTCTCACCCAGTCCGATATTCCCGCTCTGTCCTACAGTGATTCTATGGGAAATACTGTCAACGTATGTAACAAGAAGTTCCTCACAAGTGAAAGTGAAACGGTCAAATCGCTTTCGGGTGTTAAGCTTCAGAGTGCGGAGATGCCCGACCCCTTCAAGACCGAGTTCTCCGAAGATACGCTCAATTTCCTTGCGGTTGAGGGCGATGGAACCTGGAACGTGAAGTTTGACGATCTTTCGTTTAAGATAGACCGTTACGCTAATATTTATTCCGATGATATTGGCGACAGCTTCTCGTTTGCTGATGTTAACGGCAGACTTTGGGGCAATAAGTTTATAGCACAGTTTACGTACAACTCCGATTCTTCCGAAATAGTAAGCCTTGTGGACTGGAAGCTTGGCAATAGCGACGTTTCGCTTCTCAAGGCAGGCAATGGAAAGCTCTACGCCGCCGACGGCACTACCGAGCTTGCCGTGCTTGGAAGTGATGCAGACATAGCCGTGGCAGTAAATTCGGAATATTGGGAATCCCACGTTGCCGCAAACAACTATCCCATCGATGTAATAGTTTACGTTGACGGTACGGTGGTAGGAAGCTACAACGTGACAAAATCCACGGCAACCTCAAGCGGTGCACTCAGCTTTGGCGAGGGTGTCAGCGACGTTAAGGTGTATATGGGTAATGCAATTCGCGACAACAGAGCACCTGCCGACGTCGGCGGAGCTAAGTTTGAAGGATACAACGCACTCTTCATTGACTTTGAGGACGAAAAGTTCTTCGAAACCGCGGAGAAAAACGCCATTAATTACGTTGAATGGGTATATTCAGTCGTAGGCAAGACCGTGACCGACTGGGAGGGAGCTACGGTTAAGCTCTCAGAGTATGTTACGGACGGAGACAACAGCTTCTTCCGCATCCGCAGACCCGAGCTTTCGGGCAAGCCTTCGGCGTATATGGAATACAATCTTGCGGCAATGGGCGAGTATTCCGCACTCTACAGCGTTGAGCTGGATATGAGATACGTTGACAATGTTTCAAGCTCTATGTGCATAGCAAGACTTTACAGCGAGAATATGTCGGGCGAGATCAACCTTCTTTCGGTTGACTACGAAAACAGATTCTATTTCATCAACAACGGCATCAGATATTATCTGTGCGACGTGACAGGAAATGACCTCGTTTGTAACAAGCCTTCCGACGATAGCTTTACCGAGGTCGGATTGGTTATCAACGAAGCAGAGGGCTATTATTCTATCTGGATAAACGGCAGAAACGCTTATTATTACGGCGACGGACAGAGCAGTGGTGAGGTTACGCGTGCGGGCGAAATCAAGCTCGATTACGAAACCAACGAATCCTACACTCTCTGTGACCCCAAGATAAGACTTTTCGAAGGCTCTGATAACGCGGGCTCCGACTGCGTTGCCGATATCGACAACGTAAGCATTGACGTTATCAAGAACGGCTTTGCACCTGTGAACTACAATTATCAGGTCAACGAGCTTGGCGACGCGGTGAGATTTGTGGCGACCGTTGATACGCTCTACACCAATTCCGTTGGTTTTGAAGTGAGCGGCGTTTCAAACCTCGAGTCGTCAAAGACCTATTCTGACAGCAGAAAGATTGTTTTCAGCTCGATAATTGCAGGAAAGGACAGCGAGAATAACAATATCGTAATAACTGCCGAGGAGCTTGGCGGCCGTTACATAACCGTATTCTCGATAACCGATCTTCCCACTGCTGATTATACCTTTACTGTTAGACCTTTTGTTGAAGTGTTCGGAAAGAAGATTTACGGACAGGAAACAGTTTACCTTTTCCCCGAATCATAACGCAGGGAGGATAGAATGAAAAACTTAAAAAAGATTATATGCGCGCTTATGGCAATGCTTATTTGCTTGCTTGCCATCGGTTGTGCCAAAGAAGAAAATGTTCCCGTCGATATCTATGAGGGAAAGATAATGTCCGACAGCGACCTTCAGAAGATTGTGGACGACACTCCCGATGAGCTCGTTAAGGGACAGAAGATAGAGGGCTTCGGTACTTATGGCGGCGAGGCACTCAACTGGACGGTTATGGACGTTGACAGAGAGGGAGTTGCACTCCTTCTCTGCGACAGCGTTATCGAGGCAAAGCCTTTTAATACTGTAAGAGACGTTACTCATATAAGAGACAATATACTTACGCCCGACGACCTTTACGACGAGCTTTACGTTATGAACTGGGAAATTTGCTCGCTTCGTACCTGGCTCAACGGTGATTTCTTCACCGAGACGTTTAACGAAGCAGAGCAGGCAAGAGTTTACGAGAGCGAGCTTGTAACAGGAAAGAACCCCATAACCGACAAAGGCGATTGCGTTACTATCGATAAGGTGTTTATGCTTTCTGCCGACGAGGCGAGAGATATGTTTGACAGCGACAGCGCGCGTCTTGCAGACGCTACCGAAAACGCCAAGACGAACGGCGTAAGAATCGGTGCCGTAAGCGGCGCTCCCTCATACTGGCTCCGCACTTCGGGCGAGAGTATGTGGCACGCGGCGGCTGTCAATACCGACGGAACCGTTAACTATTCGGGTATGTCGGTTGAAAATGCACGCATCGGCGTAAGACCCTGCGTGAGACTTATAAGCACCAAGCCCGGCGGAGAGCAGATAGTAGAGCTTAACAGCGCTGTTCTCGGCGACCTTGTTGAGTTCGGTACTTACGAGCAGGACAACAAGGCTGAAACTGCCGACGAGGCTATTGTATGGAGAGTTATAGACAGAGATGTTGAAGGAAACTCCAAGAAGCTCCTTCTTATTTCCGAAGATATTCTTGACGCTCACGCATTTGACACCGAGCTCAAGGGTGATAAGTGGGCTACAAGCGACCTCCGCACCTTCCTCAACGGTGATTTCATCACCGCGGCGTTCAGCACAGAGGAGCAGGCTAAGCTTCTCCAAACAGAAAATACCACAGCCGACAACGGGGAATACGTTGTAGACAGCGGTGCCGACAGCACCGACCGCGTGTTCGTTCTCAGCCGCGAAGAGGCAGAGAGCTATCTGTTCAAGTACGGTTGGCAGACAGCAAAGGCTACTACCTACTCTCAGAACAGAGACGGCATAGGCGGCACTTATGACCACGGTGTAACCGTCGACCCCGACTACGGCACAGCCGCTTGGTGGCTTCGTAATGCCGGCGAAAATGATATTTCCGCAATGTATATGTACTATTACGGTGCCGTGTGCGAAAAGGGAACTCTTGTACGTAATACCTTCGTAGGCGTAAGACCCTGCGTTTGGGTAGATGTTTCTACGGCAGAATAAGGAAAGGAGAGAAGAAAATGAAAAAGATAATTTGTCTTGTGCTTACACTTATTATGTGTCTTTCGGCTTTCACATTCGTCTCCTTTGCCGAGGAAACCGAATACGAGTTGCTTGGCGGTGCTCTCGGTACACCCGAGCAGGTGATAACTCTTGACCACATTACA
>JAFTLM010000356.1 GCA_017455945.1 Clostridia bacterium
TCCTGATGATATAATTACTGCTCCTGACATTGACGTGGTGGATATTTGTACCCCTAACATATATCACTATGATGCACTGAAAAAAGCAATATTGGCAGGAAAGCATATATACTGTGAAAAACCGTTGTGCGTTTCATACGCACAGGCTAAAGAAATAGCCGAATTGGCTGAAAAAAGCGGCAAAATACACAACATTGTATTTAACAATCGCTTTTTGGCACCCATACAGCGAGCAAAACAATTAATTGAAGATAACAAACTTGGACGCATTTTATCCTTTAATGTCTCGTACCTTCACAGCAGTGCCGTTTACACAAGCAAAAACGCAGGCTGGAAGCAAAACAAGGATATTTGCGGCGGAGGAGTCTTGTTCGATTTAGGCTCTCACGTCATAGACCTCATATATCATTTGTGCGGACAATTTGACGAAGTAAATACTCTTACACAAATTGCATACGAAAAACGTACGGGTATGAACGGAAAGCCTTGGAAAACTAATGCAGACGAGGCTTTTTATATGATCGCAAAGCTGAAAAACGGAGCTTGCGGAACAATTACGGCAAGCAAGGTGGCACCGGGAGCAAACGACGATATAATACTCGACATATACGGAGAAAATGGGTCTATAAAGTTCTCGCTTATGGATTGTAACTGGTTACATTTTTACGATAACACTTTAGAAGACTCCGCTTTAGGCGGAAACAAGGGCTACACCAAAATAGAGTGCGTAGGAAGATATCCCGAACCGCAAGGTGTATTTCCTTCTCCTAAAGCTTCTTCGGGTTGGCTTCGCGGACATATTTCGAGTATGTACAATTTTATAAATTCCGTTTATACGGGAATCCAAACGTCGCCAAGCTTCAGTGACGGTGCTTACGTTCAGGCTGTTATGGAGGCGGCTTACCGTTCTGCGGAATCACGTATGTGGGTAAAGGTAGAAGATTGACATGAAAATAATTGGATTAACAGGCCCCAGCGATGCGGGCAAGGGCTTTTGTTGCGGCTTTTTCGCAAAATATGAAATCCCGTGCATAGATACCGACGACTTATATCACAAGCTATTAATTCCGCCGTCAGAGTGTGTAAATGAGCTTGTTGAAAATTTTGGGGAATCTATTCTCAATGAATCAAACGGCATAAACCGTAAAAAACTTGCCGATATCGTATTTTCTGATGAAAATAACGGCAAGCTTGAACTACTTAATAAAATAACACACAAGTATGTTTTAGCTAAGACTATGGAAGTAATTGAAAAGTGTAAGGCAGAGAACGCAACAGCCGCAGTTGTAGATGCACCTTTGCTGTTTGAAGCAGGCTTTGACCGCTTTTGCGATTTCTGTATAGCCGTTATTTCAAAAGAAGAACTTCGTGTAAAACGTATAATGGAGCGCGATTCAATTAACCAAGAGGCGGCTTTGATGCGTGTACACTCTCAAAAGAGTGACGATTTTTACATATCTCGGGCAGATTACACTGTTACAAATGATACCGATACCGCTTCCCTTGAAAAACAACTGAAAAACATATTCATAAAAGAAAATCTAATTGTATGAAAGGAATAGTTTCATGAAAGAACTTGAATATAACAAAAAAAGCTTTTTTGATAAATTCGGAGACGACAAGCTCGCATCGGCTTTTGAATATGCCAAAGGATATATGAACTTTTTGGATGCTGCCAAAACAGAAAGAGAGGCTGTAAAATACACTGTTGAAGAAGCAAAAAAACATGGGTTTGTAGCTTACGATTTCGGAGACAAGCTTGAAGTGGGCGGAAAATATTATTACAATAACCGAGGAAAGAACATTTTTCTTTTCACTATAGGAAGCGAGTCACTTGAAAATGGCTTCAGAATATCCGCGGCACATATAGATTCTCCAAGAATTGACCTGAAGCCTGCTCCGCTTTACGAGGACGGAGGAATGGGATTTTTTAAAACCCATTATTACGGCGGAATAAGAAAGTATCAGTGGCTTACGCTTCCGCTGGCTCTTCACGGAGTTATTGTAAAAAAAGACGGTAGCGTAATTGACGTTGTTGTCGGAGAAGATGACAGCGACCCGATTTTCTACATTAACGACTTGTTGCCCCATCTTAGCTATGAGGACGATAAGAAACCTCTTGGAAGTGCTGTTCCCGCTGAAAAACTGAATATCCTTATTGGAAGTATTCCCGCCAGTGATGACGAAAACAAGAATATAAAGCTCAACATTCTTAAGCTTCTTAACGAAAAATACGAAATCACGGAAGAAGATTTTCTTTCTGCCGAGATTTCTGCAGTTCCCGCTCTTAAAGCCAGGGATATCGGATTTGACAGGTCGCTTATAGGTGCTTACGGACACGATGACAGAGTTTGTGCATACCCTGCTCTTTCCGCTATATTTGAAAACACCGATTCCAAGCATTCGCTTATGTGTGTTCTTGCAGACAAAGAGGAAACGGGCAGCGAAGGTAATACAGGCATGCAGGCAGATCTTTTTACGGATCTGATTTCGGACATATCGGCAACACTCGGAGCCAATGTGTTCAAGGTTCGCGCCAATTCAAAGTGTCTGTCTGCGGACGTTTCCGCGGCTTACGACCCGAACTTCTCGGAAGTATTTGAAAAAATGAACTCTCCCCTTCTTTCTCACGGCGCAATACTGACAAAATATACAGGAGCACGCGGAAAAAGCAGTACAAACGACGCAAGTGCGGAATATATAGCCTGGCTACGTGATACAATGGACAAAGACGATGTCCTTTGGCAAACCGGAGAATTGGGAAAGGTTGACGTTGGCGGCGGCGGAACTGTGGCAAAATACGTTGCTAAACACAACATTGATACTATTGACCTTGGTGTGCCTGTTATATCTATGCACGCACCTTATGAGGTGGTTTCAAAGGTCGACGTTTACGAAACCTACAGAGCGTTTTGTTCATTTTGTAAAAACTAATTAATTGGAAAGGCAACCCTTTTATGCTTCAAAAACTTAATACAGCAGAAATTAAATATACCGAAATAGAAAAAGAACTTGCCAATCCGGATATATTCTCAAATCAGGAGGAATATACCCGTCTTATGAAAGAATACAAGGCGTTGACCCCTGTGATTGAAAAGTTCAGAGAATACAAAAAGACCGAAAAGGATATGAATGACGCTCGCGAAATGCTTGACGAACAGCTTGACGCCGAGATGCGTGAAATGGTAAGCGAAGAGTACAAGAACTGTCAGCACAACCTTGAGGTTTTGCTTGATGAACTGAAGATACTCCTTCTCCCCAGAGACCCCAACGACGACAAGAACGTTATTGTGGAAATTCGCGGCGGAGCCGGGGGTGAAGAGGCTGCACTTTTTGCGGCAGTTCTCTACAGAATGTATTCTATGTATTCGGAATCGGTTGGGTTCAAAACCTCGGTTATGAGTGCCAACGAAACTGAGCTTGGAGGATACAAAGAAATTTCATTTATGATTGAGGGAGACGGCGCATATTCACGCTTTAAATTTGAAAGCGGGGTTCACAGAGTGCAGCGTGTTCCCGAAACCGAATCGCAAGGAAGAATACAAACTTCAACCGCAACGGTTGCGGTTCTTCCCGAGGTTGAAGACGTTGAAATCGAAATAAATCCTTCGGACCTCATATTTGAATCTTGCAAATCAAGTGGTGCGGGAGGTCAGCACATCAACAAAACCGAGTCGGCGGTAAGACTTACCCATAAGCCCTCGGTTATTGTCATAGAGTGTCAGGAGGAACGAAGCCAGTTCAAAAATAAAGACAAAGCCCTGAAAATGCTTCGTGCAAAGCTCTATGATATAAAGCAGACCGAACAATCCGAAAAAATCGCTTCGGAAAGGAAGAGCCAGGTTGGAACAGGAGACCGAAGTGAACGTATACGCACATACAATTATCCTCAAGGTCGTGTAACCGACCACAGAATAGGCGTTACTCTTTATTCGCTTGAAAGCTTTTTGAACGGCAATATCGGTGAAATGATAGATGCGTTAATAACCGCAGATACAGCCGAAAAATTAAAAAACAACTAAAGGATAGAATGTTGAATACTCAGATAATAAAAACAGACGGAATATCTATTGATTATAATGACTTGAATATGGCGGCTAAAATTATAAGAGAGGGCGGGCTGGTTGTTTTCCCTACCGAAACCGTATACGGTCTTGGCGGTGATGCAACCAATGCCTCTGCTGCAAAAAAAATTTATGCCGCAAAAGGACGCCCCTCAGATAATCCGCTCATTATACATATTGCAAAACCTGAGGATGCTGAGAAATATGCTTTTACAAGCGAAGTGTATTACAAGCTGGCAAAGTCGTTTATGCCCGGACCTCTTACGGTGATACTCCCCAAAAAGGATATTATTCCCTTTTCTGTTACTGGCGGACTTGATTCTGTAGCGGTAAGATGCCCGTCGCATCCGATAGCTTCAAAGCTTATTGAAGCCACAGGTGTTCCCCTCGCCGCACCGTCGGCAAATTTGTCGGGAAAGCCTTCTCCTACATGCGCTCGTCACGTTATAGAAGATCTGTGCGGAAGAGTTGACGCTATTATTGACGGAGGCGATTCCGAAATAGGACTTGAATCGACTATTGTCAAGCTTGACGGCGATTCGCTGACACTGCTTCGTCCGGGTGCCATAACCGCGGATGCATTGAGGTGCGTTTGTGCCTCTGTAACAATCGCCCCCGCGGTCTTAGAGCAGTTACGGGAAGATGAGCGACCGCTTTCGCCGGGTATGAAATACAAACACTATGCACCGACAGTTCCCTTCGTGCTTATTGACGGAGAACGCGAGAGGGTAATTGAATTTTTGAAATCGGAACAAAAAAGCAAAAAGTGCGCGATTCTTTGTTATCATGAGGATATGGCGTTACTTGACAATCAAAATATAATTGACGTTGGTAATGCCGACAATCTTGAGTCACAGGCTCATATTCTTTTTACGGCATTAAGAGATGCGGACAGCTTTGGCGTAGATATTATTTACGCTCATTTGCCGCCCAAAGACGGAATCGGTTTGGCTCTTTATAACAGAATGATAAGAGCCGCGGCTCATACAGTAATTAAGGTTTAATTCATCGGAGGAAAAAATGGCAAAAAGAAAAGTTCAGGAAAAAGCCCCTATTAAATATGCCCCCGTACAAAAACAGCTCATTACGGATACCATAGAGAAAAACTATATGCCGTACGTTATGAGTGTTATTATATCGCGTGCAATTCCCGAAATAGACGGATTGAAGCCGTCGCACAGAAAGCTTCTCTATACTATGTACAAGATGGGATTGCTTACCGGCAACAGAACAAAAAGTGCTAACGTGGTAGGTCAAACAATGAAGCTTAACCCCCACGGCGATATGGCAATATATGAAACGCTTGTAAGACTTACCAGAGCAAATGAATCGCTTTTGCACCCGCTTGTAGACTCTAAAGGAAGCTTTGGTAAACAGTACTCGTCCGAAATGAGCTTTGCCGCGTCAAGATATACCGAGGTTAAACTTGATGCTTTCTGTGCAGAGCTTTTCAGAGGAATAGACAAAAACGCTGTAGACTTTGTACCCAACTACGATAAAACTATGCAAGAGCCGGTGCTTTTGCCTGCTGCGTTCCCAAACATTCTCGTCACTCCGAACACCGGTATTGCGGTAGGTATGGCGTCTTCAATTTGCTCTTTTAACCTTGCCGAAATATGTGATGGAACTATTGCACTCCTCAGGAATCCCAAAACAAGCGTTGAAAAAATGCTTGATATAGTAAAAGCTCCCGACTTTCCCGGCGGAGGAACAATCATTTACGACCGTGAACAAATGCGTAACATATACGAAACCGGACAGGGATCTGTAAAAATACGTTCCAGATACAACTACGACAAGAGTGCAAACTGTATCGACATTGTACAAATCCCCTACTCTACTTCCATAGAGCTTATAATCAAGCGTATTGCAGACCTTGTCAAGGAAGGTAAGCTCAAAGAAGTAACCGACGTAAGAGACGAAATCGACCTGCACGGATTTAAGCTTACACTGGACATTAGAAAAGGCACCGACCCCGACAAGCTTATGATGAAGCTTTATAAGCTTACTCCCCTGGAGGATTCTTTCAAGTGCAATTTCAATATTCTGGTAAATTCGGAGCCCAGACAGTTGGGACTTGTAGACATACTTCACGAATGGATAGCATTCAGAATGGGATGTGTACGCCGAGAGCTTACGTTTGACCTGGAAAAGAAAAACGACAAGCTTCATCTTCTTCTCGGACTTGCGAAAATATATCTTGATATCGATAAAGTAATAAAGATTATTCGCAACACCGAAAAAGATGAAGAAGTAATCAAAAACCTTATGACCGGTTTTGACATCGACCAGATTCAAGCGGAATATATCGCCGAAATCAAATTGAGACACATTAATAAGGAATATATTCTTAACCGTATGGGAGAGATCAAAGCGCTACAGGACGAGATTGCACAGATTGAGGAGCTTCTCGGCGACGACCTCAAAATAAAAGCTCTTATTTCCAAACAGCTTACGGAAATAAAGAAAAAATACGGTCAGCCCAGAAAATCCTATCTTGAATATTCTTCCGACGTTGTTGAGTATCAAGAAGAAGAGGTTGTGGAAAACTTCCCCGTTAAGATCTATCTTACCAAAGAAGGATATTTCAAAAAAGTTGTCTTGGCTTCTCTTAAATCCACAGACGAGCACAAGATGAAAGAGGGCGACGAAATAGCCTTTATGGAAGAGACAGATAACACGGCAGAAATAATATTCTTTACTGACAAATGCAGGGTATACAAGGCTAAAGCCGCCGATTTTGAATCTGTAAAGATATCCGCAATGGGTGCGTTTATTCCCGCTGAGCTTGGAATGGAAAACGGTGAAAAGCCGATATTTATGAAGGTTCAAAAGGGCTATCCCGAAAACGAGAATATGGTATTTATTTTCGAGAACGGAAAAGGCGTCAAGGTTCCTATGTCCGCATACGACACAAAAGGAACCAGACGCAAGCTTCAAGGTGCATATTCTGCGGCTTCGCCTATTGTTGCAGTATTCTATGAAAAAGAACCGTTTGAGATAATGATGATAAACTCGGCAAAGAAAGCCATCATTTTCAAATCGTCGCTTATTCCCGTCAAAGCAACAAGAAGTGCGGGCGGCGTAACTCTTATGACGCTTAAAAAGGACCAAAAAATAGTGTCTGCCGTCTCGGATGAAAAGGAAAAGTTCGAGGATACCAAGGGATACAGAAAATATAAATTACCGGCAACCGGTACAAACTTATAAAGGAAGAAGGTAAAGCATATGAATAAAATGAGTAAAAGAGAAAGAAAAAAGCAACTGATTGTAAGAGTTACTTGTCTTGTATTGGCGGGGCTTATGTTTCTCGGTACAGCATACGTGGCTTTGTCGTTTTTGTTTTAAATAATCTTGAAATTCAAAGGCAACGAGCATACTATAACAAGCAATAATGATATAAAAAAATTAAAACGAAGTTACCGTGATTTGACATAACAAAAAATAACCAACGGCATTTATATAAATGCCGTTGGTTTTATGTTTAAGTATTTACGGTAATTGTAAGCCCTGCGTCTACGATATGCTTATCGTAGCCTTGTTTTATGACCGTATAGTTATTGCCCTCGTCCACGTCAACCACAGTTACCGAAGCGTTACTCGCCCACGGAGTGGAATTGAGTTCCGAAAACGGTTTGCCGAGAAACTTATTGGTCATAACTCTTATGGGGCAAGCGTGAGTTGCTACAAGGATTGTTTTGCCTCTGTTATCATTGATTATTTTATCAAAGGCGGGAGAAATACGGTTATAGACGTCATATAGACTTTCGCCGTTTGGGGAGTAACAGTTCAATATATCATCATACCACATATGACGTTCATATGGATATTTTTCCAGAATTTCATCGTACGTAATTCCCTCAAAGCCGCCGCCGTTAATTTCCCGCAGAGTGTCGGTTATTATAAAGTCTATGTTTCTGTCTCGCACAATAGGCTTTGCCGTTTGAATAACGCGAACAAGATTACTGCAATATGCGATATCAATATGAGTATCTTTCAGATACCGCGCGGTTTCCTCTGCCTGAGCACGACCAAGCTCGGTAAGATTTACGTTGGTTGCCGCCGCATAAAAATGTGCGTAATTACTTTCGCTTTGTGCGTGCCTGACGATAATAAGTCTTGTCATAATCAAAGAAGCTTACAGCCCTGTTCGAGAAGAGCTTCTTCCTGTTCTTCCGGCCAAACAGATGCCTGAACCTCGCCTATATGCATCTTCTTTAAGAAGAACATACAAAGTCTGGACTGACCGATACCGCCACCGATAGAATAAGGAAGTTTTCTTTCAAGCACGGCTTTGTGGAAGGGCAATTCTCTTCTCTCGTTACAACCTGCCTCATCAAGCTGTCTTGCGAGTGCGTCCTCGTCAA
>JAFTLM010000357.1 GCA_017455945.1 Clostridia bacterium
AAAAAATCAAAGTATCACAATCCCTCAGTCAGCTTCGCTGACAGCTCCCTTTGCACAAGGGAGCCTTTGACACAGGCACATCCTCACTCTATATTTAGTTTGCTTTTTTTCACCGGCAATAGCCTTTATCGAACCACGCGATAGTCGCGTGGTTTTCGGGTTACAATAAAACCGATGTCTTTCAGACATCGGTTTTATTCTGTCATTCGGCGTGACTTGCTGTGCAAGTCAACGCTCGGGATTACACGTTGAGACACGCCGAAACCGCTCACTCACAAGGTTGCGACGCGTTTTCTTATCGTACACGCCAGGAGGGCGGCGGAGAAGATTTTGACAACGTCGGGCAGGAAGCAGGTTGCCGCCGTATACAATAATGATGACATAAAAGAGCTTTCGGTGGTGAACGATAGCCACAGACAGCCCACAAAATAGCCCAAAACGGCGGACAGGAACATAATCAGCACGGTTTTGGGTAAATTTCCCTTAAAAAACGACACTATTGCCGCCATAGGAACGTACCCCAGAATAAATCCGCCCGTGGGGCCTACAATCACCTGAAAGCCGCCCGAAAAGTTCGCAAACACGGGCACGCCCACCGCCCCCAGGGCAATATAGACCAAAACCGCGGGTATTGCGGTTTTTGGCGGCAGAATTCCCGCCACCAACAGCAGGGCGAAGAAAGACAGCGTTATCGGCAACGCCCCCGCAGGCAGGGATAAGGGTGCCAGGATGCAAAGAACTGCCGCTCCAAGTGCCGAAAACGACATATTTTTAAGTTTTTTTCTCATTTTTTGTTCTCCGAAAGCTTTGTCGACACCTCGCCGCTGAACACACGCAACAGGACACCGTTGTCAAGCCGTCTCACCGACAGCGAGCCGTCGTCGAATATGGCGAGTGCCTCCGCCTCGTAACTGCTGTCAGAGTGTGGGCAGACCGTTATTCTTTTGCCGACGACCGCACTTCTGAGGCGGTATTCTTCCATAATTTCGCCAAAATCGGCTTTTTCGAAGCCGCTCATTTCCTCAAGGATAGCGTCAAGCAGAACGGGCGGAGAAATGCACGCTCCGCACTCATCAAGCAGTGTAGACGCGATGCCGTCAAGCTCCGCGGGCAATTTATTGCAAAGGTTTATCCCAAATCCGACGACGGCACAAAATCCGTCTTCTCTCGCCACGCCCTCGGCAAGTATTCCGCATATTTTTCTCTGATTCACAAGCAGGTCGTTGACCCATTTTATACACACCTTTGCAGGGCAAAGCCTCTCCACGGCACGCGAAACAGCCACCGCGGCAAAGGTCGTCAGCCGACCTGCGCTTTCCGGAGATTGACATGGAAAAATGACACTTGCGTAAAGTCCGCCATCCTCCGAAGAAAAGCTTCTTTCCATTCGCCCTCTGCCGCCGCTTTGACGCTTTGCGGCAAGCACGCTGCCTACCGGAGCGCCCTTTTTCGCCAGCTCTTTAAGCTCGGTATTCGTGGAAACGCTTTCGTCCTTCCACACCACTTCAAAGGTCATCATTCCACACCTCGGCTTGACGCTCTGTACTCGGTAGGCGACAGCTTATACTGCTTGTTGAAAGCACGGTTAAAGGTTCTTACTGTGGCAAAGCCCACCTCTTCGCTTATTTCGGTAATGCTTTTTGTGGTATCGCAGAGCAGTCTGCAAGCCGCCGAAACACGCAAAGAATTTATATAATCGTTGAATTTCATATTGAATTCCTTGCCGAACAGGTGCGATATGTAATATTTACTCATATGCAATTCCTGCGACAAAAGTGCCAAAGACAGCTCTTGGCTGTAGTTTCGCACGCAATAATCTATAACCGTCCTCATAGCGCGCGAGCACTCCACGTTGGTTTTTTTCACGGGAAAGTGCTTGAATATAAGTCCCATAAGTGCCGACGCATAGCCTCTGCGAATGACGTTTACACGTCTGCTCTCGTCCTCTATTTTGCCGCCGTTCAGTGAAAACAGCAGTTCCAGTATGGCTTTCAGGTCGGGATAAGAGGAGACGTTTTCAAGGACGGGCGAGGTAGTTTCGTAGCTGTCAAACAGCTGGACCACCTCGGGCATAATATTGGGAGATATTATGGCAATATGATACCTTTCTATTTCGGTAGACACGTAGGTATGGGGTTGGTTAGGGAAAACCACAAGCAGCGAATCGGGAGGCATAGCGTATTCCTTGCCGTCCACCACAGCCACCGAGTTTCCTTCCCTCATGTACACTATCTCCACGTGGTAGTGCAGATGCAAGGGGCACTGCAGAACCCCGTCGTCTCCAAGACTGTCACGCACGTATATTTCATAAGTTTTGTTTTCGTAAAACATATTTTTACCCTTACTTTCCTACGCAGAAGTGGGAAAATATCTCCGAAACGATATCCTCACCTATCTGACGTCCGTCGAGCTCCGCACGAGCTCCCATTGCTCCCTCAACGGCGAACGCCGCCGCATCGGTTCCGTATTTTCCGTTCAATATTTCCTCTGCCGCGTGCAATTCCTCAAGCGCTCTTGAGAGTGCGGCGTACTGTCTGGCACCAAACACCACGGCATCATTTTCCAAATCAAGTTCTTTATTGAGATATCTGTTTTCAACCGCCTTAGCAAGAGCGTCTATTCCATCCTCGGAACGGGCAGATATTTCGACAACCTCTCCAAAAACCTCCAAAAGCTCCTTTCGGTCGGCTATGGGGGCAAGCTCACATTTATTTATAACCGCAACGACGCTGTCTTTTCTGCAAGAAAGACGGGATATAAGCTCTCTGTCCTCATCCGAAAGGGGCAACGAGCCGTCAAAGACCGCCAGCACCAGCTCTGCTTCCTCTAATTTTTCGTAGGCGCGCTTGACGCCTATCATCTCCACCTTGTCCTCCGACACTCTGAGACCCGCAGTGTCGCAGAGGCGAAGAGTGACACCCCCAAGAGACGCGGTTTCCTCAAGCACGTCTCGCGTGGTTCCCTCGATATCCGTAACTATCGCCGCATCTCTGCCGACGATGGCGTTATAAAGCGAGCTTTTTCCCACGTTGGGGCGTCCGCAAATCACCGTTTTTACGCCTTCCGCAATGGCGTGACCGCTGGAATAGGTATCGGCAAGAGCCTGTATTTCGGCTGCCGCCGTCTTTACCGATTCAAGCATCTCCTCGTTTCCTATCTCCGCTAAATCTTCATCGGGATAGTCGATTTTGGCGTAAAGAGCCGCAAGCACCGAGCGAAGATTTTCGTATATTCCATCGCACTTTTTCTCTATTTTGCCTTCCATTCCCGACCTTGCCAGCTTAAGCTGGGAGGCATTTTTCGCCTCAAGAAGATTGGCAAGTGCCTCGGTTTCCGAAAGCTTCATCTTTCCGTTTACAAAGGCGCGTCGTGTAAATTCCCCGGCTTCGGCGTGACGTGCACCGGCTGCAAGCACCGCCGCAAGCAGGTTTTCGGTACAAAGCAGCCCGCCGTGACAGCTTATCTCAACCGTATCCTCGCCTGTAAACGAGCGGGGTGAACGGTATACGGTAGCCACTCCGTCGTCTATGGGGGCTTTGGTTCTGTCAGCGTCTCTGTACATTTTTCCGTAAGCCGCCGTAAAGCCCCGAAGCTCCGACAGCCTTTTGGTTCCCATCGGTTCAAAAACCCTTTCGGCTATGGCAAAGGCTTCGCTTCCGCTTATTCTTATCACGGCAATTCCGCCTTTCCCTCTGGGAGTTGAGACGGCGGCTATAGTATCGTTCAGTGTCATTTTTCTATATCCTTCGTGTTTTTATTCCATGTCCTGCTTTTCGGCGTTTTTTGCCGTGTATGCGTTGAATATTGATATCAGCTTTTCATCGGGAGAAAGTCTTATTCTTATGGTTTCGGCTGTGTTGTCATGGTTGCTTTCGTGAAACTCTATCAGGTAGGTTCCGCTTTCCAGGACGTCGGGACAATAGCTGTATCTTCGCTTGGAGCGAAGCTCCTTGTCGCACTCTTCCCATTTTTTCACCGATTTCAGCTTGGAAAGCTCAAGACGGCAGACGGTAACGCAAGCATTTCTTGTTATCTCGTCCACCAAAAGCTCGTCGCCCTCGCCCAAATCCTCTATTCTGTAACGATAGGCTTTCAGGACGCACTTCACCATAACCATTATGGACATCGTCATAAGCACAACTCCGCAAAACTGAATCACACTGCGAAACGGAATAACATTAATTGCCCCTACAATTACGGTTATAAGTCCTCCGAAGAAGAGGGCGGTAGCAATTTTTTTCATTCTGTTGCTTTTAGGTATCGGAATGTATTCGTATTTCATTTTGTCTCCCTTTCTTTATTTATAATATCCGTAACCACCGCGTACGCGATTGCCAAGCCCGCCGCCGCGGGGGCAAAAACCGCACTTGCGGGTGGGATTTTTCGACTTTCCGCATCTTTTGGCATCGGTATTGCCGGCTCCATAGGAGGCTCCTTGGAATACACCACCTTGAGGCTGTCTATGCCGTTTTTTCGGCAAAGTCCGCGCATAACCTTTGCCAGCGGACAGACCGAGGTTTCAAATATGTCTGCCACCTCAAACGCCGTGGGGTCAAGCTTATTCCCTGCCCCCATTGATGAGATGACGGGAATCCCGCAAGCCTTGGCGCGCTTGATTATTTCAAGCTTTCCGCTGACTGTATCTATGCAATCAACCACGTAATCGTATTTTGTAAAATCGAACTCCTCCGAGGTTTCGGGAAGGAAAAAGACGTTGCGTGCTTCGACATTTAACTCCGGGTTGATGTCAAGCAGACGTGCCGCCGCCGCATCCACTTTCTGTTTTCCAACCGTAGAGTTCAGTGCAATTATCTGGCGGTTAATGTTTGAGAGCGAGACGCTGTCGCTGTCTATCAGTTCTATTGAACCGACACCGCTTCTTACCAACGCCTCGGCAACGTAGCCGCCCACGCCTCCTACGCCGAACACCGCAACGGTAGCCGACGTCAATTTTTCCATTGCTTCGCTTCCCAGCAGTGCCTCCGTTCGTGAAAAAATTTCTTTCATATATATTTTACCTTTCGGTTAGAAATTTGTGATTATTGATATCTTTTTCCCAAAATCGCCGTGACCCTGATCCAATAGAAGAAGCCACGGTATATTAATTTGAGATTTTATTGTTTACTTGCAAAGCGTTTTGCTTTTTCCATCAGCACTTTTTTAGTATTATCCTGCGGATTTTCATACACATATTCAAGCAAGGATTCCAACGCATATCCGATATCTTTTCCGCATATT
>JAFTLM010000358.1 GCA_017455945.1 Clostridia bacterium
GCAAAAAGAAAAAGTTCGCAAAAAGAAAAACGCCGTTTTGGGGAGTTTCGCTCACTGCGGTGAGCGACAATGCTTGTGCAGCCTTGACTCGCACCCACTGGCGTGGGGGCTCTTATGGGTGCGGTGCGAACATACCCCTCGCCGCCAAACTATAATTTATAAAAATAACACAAAGGAAGAAAAATGGACAAGACATCAATAAAAATCAACGTTTTATACCCGAGTATGAGCAAAGCCGAAAAGCGCATCGCCGATTGGCTTTACGAAAACCCTAATGAAATACTGGCACTCTCAATAGTCGAGCTTGCCGAGAAATGTCAATGCTCCGAGGCAACAATAGTCCGATTTGCAAAACGGCTTGGTCTTAGCGGTTATCAGGGGCTGAAAATCTCACTTGCCCAAGAGTCTGAATCCGCTGTCACAAACACAAAAATAACCGACCAAGACAGCCCATACGAAATTTACGGCAAGGTTTGCAACGACATATACTGTGCCCTCGAACGAACAAAAAATTCGCTGGACAAAAAACAACTGTCTGACGCCGCCGAAAGGCTTGCCGCTTCAGAAAGAATAATAATTTTCGGTCTCGGAAACTCAGCCTCGGTCGCCACCGATATGAGCCACAAGCTATTGCGTGCGGGTTGCAACTCGGTTGCCTATTCGGACAACCATATGCAGGTGATAGCCGCGTCTCATCTGACAGAAAAAGACACTGTTGTGGGAATATCACATTCGGGGTCATCGCGTGACATTGTCGAGGCGTTAAAAATCGCAAAGGACCACGGCGCCGTCACCGTCTGCATCACAAACAAAGGAAAATCCCCCGTCACCAAGGTTTCTGACATAATTCTTGAAACCTCTGCCGAAGAAACAAAATATTCGATACTCGGGCTGTCCTCAAGAATTGCCCAGCTTTCAATAGTGGACTCTCTTTACTACTACGTAGTCCACCGCAACACAGAAACGGCAATGGAGTCCATAAAAGAAACCGAAAGATCGCTTTTGTCAAAGAAATATTGATACACAAAAGGAGCTGAATTTCAGCTCCTTTTTATCGCCTCACCGTACAAACTCAAGAATAGCGGCTTTGGTGTTTTCATACGTAAAATCATTAAGTATTTCGTGGCGTGCGCCTTTGTAAAGTACAAGCTTAACGTCGGCTCCGACATTGAACAGCTTGTTATAAACCTCTTTTACGCCTTTTCCGAAATTTCCAACGGGGTCGTCCTCACCCGATATCAAAAGTATCGGCAATTCTTTGGACACGTTATTATACCACTTTTTCGAATTTGAATATTTCAGAAGCCTGATAAGGTCGCCCATTGCACTGACCGTAAACTTGAACGAGCAAAGCTTATCATCCTTATATTTCTCCCTTACGGTCTTGTCGGTAGTAAGCCAGGAACGCTCGTCGTTCTCATCGGCAAAGCGTTTGTTGCTGTCGCCAAACGCCAACGCATAGACAAGTCCCGACACGTGCTTTTTGCCTTTTACAGCTTTTACTGCGGCTATAAGGGCAAGCCCCGCACCTGCCGCGGGGTTGCCTCCTCCTGTTCCCATCACAACAAGCCTGTCGGGCTTAACGCTCATAACCGAGGCGAGACGCACTATAAACGACCCCATACTGTGGCCCATAAGGATATACGGCTCGTCTGTTCTTCCGAATGCGGCAAAGACAGCCGACGAAAAGACGTTTACGTCCTCAACCAACAGCCTCCAGCCGTCCTTTGGGGCAATAAATCCAAGCTCGCTTTCGTCATTTACGGTTTTGCCGTGTCCCAAGTGGTCGTAACCAAAGCAAAGATACCCCTCGTTTGCCATATCACACATAAGCTTTTCATATCTTCCTATGTATTCGGTCATTCCGTGAACCACTTGAAAATAACCTTTTATCTTGCCTTCGGGCAGGAACACCACCCCCGAAAGGCTGTGTTCACGGTCGCTTGAAGGCACCGAAAAATCTCTTTTTTCAAACGCCATATTATTCCTCGCTTTCGCTGAAGGCTCTGCAGGCTTTAACAGCTCTTCTCCAACCGTCAAGAGCTTTCCTGCGTGCCTCGGCATCTATTTTGGGGATGTATGTTTTTCCCGAACTCAAAGAAGCCTTTATCGCACCGCGGCTTTCAAAGAATCCCACGGCAAGCCCCGCAAGATACGCAGCACCGAGTGCCGTAGCCTCGGGATTTTCGGGGCATCTGACCTCTATATTTGAAAAATCGCTCTGCATCTGCATCAACAGACCGTTTGCCGATGCTCCGCCGTCAACCTTCAAAACCGTCACGGTCTTGTTTTCTCCAATCAGTTCCATATCGCTTTTCATAGCCGAAAGAACGTCCTCGCTCTGGTACGCTATGGCTTCCAGTGCCGCGCGGATAACGTGATTTTTTCCACTTCCCGAAGTAAGTCCCACCACAGTACCTCTTGCGTGCATATCCCAATGAGGAGCCCCAAGTCCGACAAAGGCCGGAACAAGATAAACACCGCCCGTGTTTTCAACTTTTGAGGCAAAATACTCGCTGTCTTTGGAGTCGTGAATAAGCTTCATTTCGTCGCGGAGCCAACGGACTACCGCACCTCCCATAAACACACTTCCTTCAAGGGCGTACTCAACCGCCCGGTCTTTTTCGCCCGCGGCAACTGTGGTAAGCAATCCGTTGTTGCTGAACACAGGCTTTTCTCCGGTATGCGTCAAAAGGAAGCAACCTGTGCCGTAGGTGTTTTTAGCCTCGCCCGCCTCAAAGCACCCCTGCCCGAAAAGAGCCGCCTGCTGGTCGCCCGCTATACCCGAAATCGGTATTTCGGCTCCCATACACTCAAAATAGCCGTATATCTCGCTGCTGCTCTTTATTTCGGGCAAAATATTGGCGGGAATCCCAAGGATATCAAGCATTTTTTCGTCCCAACTGCAGGTATGTATATCGCAAAGCATCGTTCTGGATGCGTTAGTGCGGTCGGTAACAAAAACCTTTCCGTCGGTCAGTTTCCATACCAGCCAGGTGTCAACGGTACCCACAGCCAGCTCGCCGCTTTCGGCAAGTCCGCGAGCCCCCTCCACGTTGTCAAGAATCCACTTTATTTTGGTGCCGCTGAAGTATGGGTCAATCCTGAGCCCCGTAGTTTTTCTTATATATTCCGAGTAGCCCTCGCTTTCAAGCTCCTCGCATATATCCGAGGTTCGTCTGCACTGCCAGACTATTGCGTTGCATATGGGCTTTCCGGTTTTCCTGTTCCAGGCAACCACCGTCTCTCGCTGATTGGTGATACCGACTGCGGCAATCTCGTCGGATGCTATTCCGCTTTTTGCTATACATTCGGTAAGTGCCGCATACTGATTGGCATAAATATCCATCGGATCTTGCTCCACCCATCCCGGGTGAGGATAATACTGGGCAAATTCGTGTTGCGCCATAGAAACGACCTTTGAATTTTTGTCAAACAAGACGGCACGTGCACTTGTGGTGCCTTCATCAAGAGCAAGAATATATTTTTTCATAGAACCACCTCCCGGATATATTTGACAATATTGTAACACAAATACTACCATTTTGTCAACGGTACAACAAAAAGAGACCGATTAAAAAATCAGTCTCTTTTTGTTTTGTACGTACAAAGATAAATTAATATTCGTTACGAATTACGTTCAAAGGTTCGCTAAAGCAACGCAACTCTCTTTATCTTTTTATCTTTTTGTGCGGAGCATCTTTAAGATGCTCCGCTGTTTAATTAAAGCTTATATCAGAGCTTAGGGAGTAGTAATAGTTACCGTTGCGGTAGCATTTACGTTTGTACCGGGAGCAACGTTTCCGGAAGGAATAATTGTAAAGCTGTCTGTGGGAGCCTTTGTGGGATCGCCGAGAGACTCACCTGTAGCCGCACTTGCAAGGTTTGCGACAGTCTTATCCCCCTCAGCCGCAAAGCTAATACCGCTTTGTGCAGCGGGAACTGCAAGAGTTGCAACCACAGCTGCGTTGGAGTGGTTTGTAACCGTTACGTTTACCGTCTCACCTGTCCAGTCGGTAACGTAAGAATCTGTGTAGGTGTGTGTTGCGGGATTCCATGTCTTTGTAACGTCGGTCTTACCGTTAAGTTCAGTATTGGTCCAAACGATATCAACCGAGTATACTGTAGGAGTGATAACTTCGTCCTGTGTAACGTTGATGGTGATATTCTGGGACGATTTGTTTGCAGGATCTGTTACGCCGGTAATAGTAACCGCAACTGCACTGACAGCAAGAGATGCCATCATTACAACTACAAGTACAAGAGCAAAAATTTTCTTCATTTGTTTTCTTTCCTTTCTTGATTATAGAATTATATATTATCGGCCGTCTGCCTTTGTCAGGCGGCAAATAATCAATTATAGACGTATATATTTACGCCCGTTATTTCGGGTGTTACGGTTGCCTTTTCACCCGTCGTGGGGTGATAGAAGGAAACAACGTATACACCGCTGTAAATCCCTGCGGGAAGGCCTGCCGCGGTTTCGTCCAGCGGCATATCCTTTATGGTGCCTCCCACCTTGATTTTTTCGGATCTTGAAATAAAGTACCTTGTTCCGTCCTCAATCACATACAACTCAAGCATTGCATCGTGGCTGGATTGTTGAGGATTTCCGAAATACATACTGATACTTCTCGACCCCGTATCCACCTTTGCCGTAAGAGTATAAGTAAGCGACACGGAACCGCCTCCTTCGGGAGTCGGTTTATCGGTTTCCGGAGGATCGGTTTCATCGCCTCCGCCGATGTCGGGTTTATCGGTCTCCGGAGGATCGGTTTCATCGCCTCCGCCGATGTCGGGTCTATCGGTCTCCGGAGGATCGGTTTCATCGCCTCCGCCGATGTCCGGTCTATCGGGTTTATCGGTTTCATATCCTCCCAGATGGGGATAGTCGGTCTCCGGCGGCTCTGTTTCGGTTCCTCCTATATCCGGATACTCTGTTTCGGGCGGTTCTGTCTCGGTACCGCCTATACTCGGGTATTCGGTTTCGTAAGTTTCACCGATTTTTTTGCGATTGTTCATAGAAAGAATCAGAATCAAAACCGCAACAATAACTGCCAAAGCACTGCCAATCGCTATAAACAACGGCAAAAGACTGACTTTTACAACAATAAATTTATCTTCTCCGACGCAAATATATCCTCCGTTTCGGTGAGTATACTTGCTCTTAGAGCCCGAAGAAAGAGTATCAAACTTTTCTTCGCCTATGTTTATGTAGCCGTTACGCTGGGCTTCAAGCTTCTCACGCTTCTTCTCGGAAAGCTCTTCCTCAGGCTTTGGAGAAGCCGTTGTCACTTCGCCCAACACGCCGTATCCGCCGTTGGGGTAAAGTGTTTTCATCATTTTGGGAGAATAGCAACGTAAATTCTGTTTTCCTATTTTTATCTCTTTGTCATAGTCCTGCTTATCAAGCAAGCCGAAATTTATCATTTTTACTCTCCTCCTTTTTATTCATATTCGCCCTGGCTGATGATAACCTCACAGGAGCCAACCTCGAACAAGCCGTCCGAGTCGGGATTGAAATCTCCCGTCAGCCACAAATACACGGTAGAGCTGTTGCCGTTGGAAACCTCAACTCCGTTAATCTCGGAGCTGTCGGCACCGCCACGGGTAAAGTAACCGTCAAGTCGGTCAACCATACCCTCCAGGCCGTCATTTTTAGTATATGACAGCGTAGCGTTTATTTTTATCTTTTTTTCAACGTCCTCTTCCAAAACGTAAGAGTTGACGTTTTCAATAACTATAGCATTTGCGTTTTCAACCTCGGGAGTGAAAACATCGTCTTCATACTGATGAGTGGAAGGATTCCACGTGCCCTGCTCAAAACCAAAGCTCATCGAACCCCAGGACACGTTTATCAAAACCACGGGCTCACCCGAATAATCGGCGTAGTATGTTACCACAACTGAAACGTCGTGTGCCTGCATAGTTCCGCTTACTGTAGGCTTGTCAGGAGTAAAGCCTCCTATATCGGGCGAATCCACGCTATACTCCTCCCCCTCCGCAAGCTCGGCGGTATAGGCCTCATAGAGACTATCGCCGTTCTCTTTAACGTAGGTGATTGTAAGAACAAACTTATCCTGAGTGGGAGCGTTAAGTGTAAATACAGCTACCAATCTATGGTTTTGCGCGGTAGCTACTGCGGTATCCTCATAAATTCTGTTGCCGCCCAGATACCAGCCATCAAAGGTATAATCCTGTTTTTCCGGAGCGACAAAGTCAAAATACTCGCCCTCCGAATTGTATCCGTATATCTCGCCATAGGTTACCTCTCTTGTATCAACGACAACCTCGTCGATTACAAACTCAACGGTATAAACGTTGGGAATACAGTAAACGGTAACAAGCACGCCGCCCTCTGTCATAGTCTCGCTTACAGAGGTCCAGTAGCTGTCGGGAGCATCCTCGGTTTTACCCTGGGTATATCCCTCTTTGTAGCCGTCGGGCAACTCTATAGTGTGTTCACACACGTTGCCAACTGCTATTTCTTCGGAAACAGACTTGAGCTGTTCGCCTGTTTTGGCGTTCACGTAAATAACCGAGAAAATTCCGTTACTTGAACGGTATTCAACAGTAACCTCAATATTTTCGGCAACCATAATTCCCTGCACCGTCTCTGAAACCTCTCCGTCAACGTAAGACA
>JAFTLM010000036.1 GCA_017455945.1 Clostridia bacterium
CGCCAACGGCATGCTTGCGTTCTGCTAGGTTGCGGACAATGCCGATGAAGTCGAGTACATTTCTTGCAAAGCGGGAGACAATCTTCGTGATGATAAGAGTCAGCTTTCCCGCCTTGGCATCGGCTATCATTTGGTTAAAGGCATCGCGCTTTTTGGTAGAGGTGCCGCTGATACCTTCGTCTGCGTATATTTTGACAAGAGTCCAGTTTGGGTGCTTTTCCACGAACTCCTCATAGTATTTTTTCTGAAGCTCAAAGGAGGTTGTTTGCCTTACATCATCGGTGGAAACACGGACATAAATGCCGACAAGCTGCGGTGTGCTTGTATCGTAATAATCTGTCTTTTTCTTCTCGGGGATGTACTCGTAATTGTCGGGGTCAATCTCCACACGCATTCGTCGGCGGACTTTCTCTTTTGCCGCTTGTTTGGAGGTGCGTTTTTCTTCATCAATCATCGCTGTTACCTCCTTCGTCTAAATCATCGGGGAGCAGTTTCCAATCGGGGGACGGCAGGAAGAATTCATCCTTACGGTCGCCTTGATAGTAGGACGCAAGGGTGAAGATGTCCTCGGAAACAAAGTACATGCCAACAGGCGGATTCTGCCGTGCGAGTATTCTTGCAAGGTATGTGATTTCGTGCGGTTTGCGTGACACGTTCTTGACTTTCTGCGTAATGATGAGGTCTACTTTGCCATCCAAGCAATCTTGCAAAAGACGGCTCCATTCTTTGGCGGTTTCCATATTCGGTGCAGTGGAGCCCTCGTCAATGTAAAATCCAACGAACTCCCAATTGGGGCATAGGGACAATGTGTCCGTAAAATCCTGTATGTGCTTTTGGAGGTATTCCTCGTCCGGGTATCTCGTTTGGTTGAAATAACGGATGTACACTGCCACACGAAAATGATGAGCCGTGTTGGGGCGTTCGTGCTTTATGTTTTGCAGCCAAGCCTTATGCTCGGCAAGCCTCTGTGCTTGCTCGGTATTTGCTCCAAAGAATGCGGAATATTTCTGTGCCTCACCGATCTGCGCCAAGCGCTCATATACCTCAACTTCATTGCTCATAATTATTTGCCTCCATAGTTATAGTTGCAAACATTATAACCGCTTTTTCGACAAAATGCGAATAACTGGCGGTCAGGTTTTTAACCACCAGTTATTGAAACGCAAAAAATTATTGAGGGCAATAAAAAAAGAGTGGGCGCAATACCCACTCCGTTAGTCATCGTATTCATCTTTTTTGGTGTGCATCGTGTTCTTAAGTTCACGAACAATCTTGAGGATTGCTTCAACTTCTGTGGGTGTACAATCACCGAGAAGTTCGGCAAATTCCTTCTGGTAGATTCGGTTCACTTCGGGAACATCGGGACGCAATATTTCATCGGCAGAAACCTGTAATGCTTCGATGATTTTGCAGAAGGTTGTAAGGAGCATTTCCTTCTTGCCAAGCTCTATATCACTGATGTGCGGCAGAGACACATGGGCTTCAAAAGCCAAGTCTGCCTGACTCATTTTCTTTGAAAGACGTGCAGCCCGAATTCTCTGACCGACTTTATATTCTAGTGTGTTCTCATCCATTGTGGCGCACCTCCATAAGCCATAGACTATATTTCTATCTATAGTTTATCATTTTCGGGCGATTATTAAAATCTTCGGCTGACGATTTAATCGTCTGCGGACTATAATAAATTAGAGAAATTTTTAAATTAATGGAGGTTCTAAATGAAACTTGATTTTTATACCGTCGGCCAACGAATAAGGAGGCTTCGTAAACGAAAGAGGATGTCCCAAGCCACCCTTGCGGAACTTACGGATGTTTCGCCTACATACATCAGCCACCTTGAAAACGGAATGAAGTTTATGACGGTGGAAACTTTGATAGCCCTTTCTAATGCTTTAGGGGTATCTACCGACGTGATTTTATGCGATTCTCTGGACAATCAATTAGTGCCGTGTATGGCTGAACTTGAATATCTGCTGCGTGACTGCACGAACCACGAAAGAAGGGTTATTTTAGATACCATTCGGGGACTAAAACAATCTTTGAGAGAAAATTATTATCTAAAATAATAAATTATCGTCTGCGGACTATAAATATTCGGTTGAAAAAGTCACAATTATATGCTATAATTGATATATTACCTTTCGATTGGAGGGATATACGTGGCGGAGATAGAAAAGAAATGTTGCTTCGTGGGGCACCGAACTATCGCGGCTTCCGAAGAATTAACAGAAAATCTTACAAAAACGATAGAACGACTCATTGCAGAAGAGGGTGTCAAGTATTTTCTTTTTGGCAGCCGTAGTGAGTTCGATGACCTTTGCCACGGCATCGTTACCGCACTTAAAGAAAAGTATCCCCATGTCGTCCGTGTTGCATACACCCGGCGCAGCGAGTATGCTGTGAAGGCGGAAGAAAAAGAAAAGATGGAACGCTCGTGGTCATCGGTATTAAAAACAGATGTCAAGCTCAAAGACTACGATGCCGAGGTGCAATCCGAAAAGGTATACTCTGCGGGAAAGGCGTCATATGTTGAGCGCAATCAAGAGATGATTGATGCCAGTGATTTTTGTGTTTTTTATTATAACGAGGACTATCAGCCACCGCGGAGAAAAAGGACTAACAGGGATTTAAGCACCTATCAGCCCAAGAGTGGAACACGGCTTGCGTATGAATACGCCGTTCAAAAGAGCAAAAAAACAGATAAAGTAGTTATTAACACCTTTATTCCCAGTGGAACAGACTAAAAAAGTAACAAATAATGGCGAGGGGTATATGAGATTTAAGGACACCTACGATACAAATGAATTTTTATCTTGGTACGATGATGACCCACAAGATGGGACTTATTTTGATGCACAAGAAGGCAAACAATATCCTTATAACCCCGATGCTTCGTTTGGGGATGACCGTGATGAAACTCACGAACGGAGAAAGCATCGTGCCGCTGTCTATATTGCTGCCCATAAGGCGCTTTTGAAAGATGCAGACTACCTCAATGCGTATACGAAAATCCTTGATGAGTACGCACGAGAGTTTGCATACAACATACAGAAAAAGCCAATATCCATTGTTAGTGACGAAGACCGCGATACGCAAATATTCGCCCTTGAATTTGAAGCTAAATGTCTCGGCAAGAAAAAGGTGGAACACTACAAGGAGGATGCTATATATATCGTTGATTGGGTGAAATCGGGTAAAAATCTGATAGTGTATGTTTAAAAAGGCCGTAGTTCGGTTGAAATATTTGTTAACCTAGCATCGGTGAAAAAATCCGATGCTTTTTTGGTGAAGAATTATCGTAACCTCTCCAAAACGGATTGACAAATGAAAAAATAGGGTGTATAATAAAAGTGTAATTTCGCAATGGCGAAGTTTCGCAACATCAAAACATTTCGCAATGGCGAAGTGATAATTAAAGAATTTTTGAGGAAAATATGCAGTATATAACAGTTCAGGAAGCGGCGCAAAAATGGGGTGTGACGACACGCCGTGTGCAGATGCTTTGTAATGAAAACAGAATAAAAGGCGCATATCGTTTCGGAAAGTCGTGGATGATACCCACCACAGCGGTATTACCTAACGCAAGAAAGAAAAACGAAGAGCCACACCTGCCAATGCCGAGAAAATCTCCCTTCCTCGATATGACAAACCTTTACAATAAGGCAGGCTGTGCTGACGAGTGTGCAGAAATGCTGATAAACCAGCCCGAAGCCCACGCGCTCTTTGAGGCGCAGATTGCCTATAGACGTGGAGAAATCGAGAAGGTGTACGAGCAGGCGAGGTATTTCTTGCACTCTCATTCAGGCTTTTACGCCATTCTCGGTGGCGGTATGTTGCTTGCGCAATGCGCCATCTGGCGCGGAGATTTGTACCTTTGGAAGGAAGCTAAAAGGCATATATTTGAAGCCCCCTGCAAAGGCGAACACGATCGTGAGCTTGTATCCTTGGCGCTTGCTATTATCGACAGCTCCATCTATGATAATAAAGACTATCCCGATTGGTTCAAAATCGGCAATTTCGAGGCACTGCCGGGTGATGCGCACCCTGCCGCAAAGGTGTTTTACGTCAAGTATTTATATATGGCAGCACACGCTATTGCCACAAAGCAGTTCAAGCTGGAGGGTGTAGAGGGACTTGCGCTTATGCGTATGATTCCCAACACCATTGAGCCTATGATTTCGCAAGCGGTGCTTGATAAAACCATAGTTCCCGAGATGTTTCTTCGTATGTCCTGTGCCGTAGCTTATTACAATTCGGGGCAGAAAGAAAGAGCGTTAGCCCATATGGATAAAGCGATTGCACTTGCTTTGCCTGACAGGATGTATGGCTTTTTGGCTGAGTATATAAGGCACTTTGGTGACCTTTTAGAGCAGCGTATTGCTTTGCAAGATAAGAATGCCGTTGTTGCAGTTAAAGCTCTTTACAATATATACAGTGTAGGCTGGGCAAGGCTGTCTAGCCAAGTGCGTGACAAGATGATATCCACCAATCTGGATGCGAAAGACCGTGAAATTGCCAAGCTCTGTGCTTTTGGATTTACAACAAAAGAGATTGCGGCTATGTTACATACTTCAGAATCGACTATCAGCCACGCTATCACCAGAATAACTAATAAAACGGGTCTATTAAGCAAAAAAGAGTTCGCATTTATACTCTAAAAATTGCCGAAAAAAAGCAAAAAGTCGGCAATAAAGTTTGCCGAAAATAGTGAAATATTTTTCTATGAAAAAGGAATTCAATCTGCTATAATGTTATCGTAATAACATATGGCAGATTTTTCTTTTTGAAAATATGCAAAAGGAGGCAGTAATGTTTACTTCGATTTTCGGTATCATCCCTCAAGTGAATGAGCCGGAACACAAAGAGGGGGATCTCTACAAAGTGATTACCGCTTATGGTAGGTCTTTTGAGATAAAATATGGTTATTATGAAGAAATCGACCGAAAAAATCCAAACGTTGAGCCTATGGAAATATATCCGAACTTTATTGAGAATCCGATATATTCCGAAGACGGAATTCCTTTCGTTACTGCAATGCAAGTTCCGTGCAAACATTTCAAACTCGGCAGGGGTGAGAAGGATGAGGATAACACCTGCATACACTGTGTGCATTTTGAGCAGTGTGAAGAATTGCTCGGTGTTTGCAAATGCAAGGCGCGTCGAAGGTAAATAACGGCGAATAAAAATAATATCATATAAAGGTAGAAATACCACTCAAAAAAGTCTAGAATCTTGGAGGATAATCTCAATGAAAAAAACAATCAAAACAATACTTATTATTTGCTGTATATCCTTGTTACTAACATTTGGATTGACGGCTTGTAAAAATGAATGTACTCACATTTACGATAACGCTTGCGACGTTACCTGCAACGAATGTGGTGAAGAAAGAACAGTCACTCACGACTTTGCTGATGCCGACTGTCTCAATCCCAAGACCTGTACAGTCTGTGGCAAGACAGAAGGCTCTGCTCTCGGACACGAATGGACAACGCCCGATGTTGATCTGTGCGAGGTTCAATCCACCTGTTCAAGATGCGGTGCAACCGACGGAGAAAACAAGGAACATACTCCCGAAAATGATGATAACGACTGTTCAACCGCCCTTAATTGCGGTGTTTGCGGAAAAGAAATTCTGGCGGCAGGCGAGCATTCCCC
>JAFTLM010000359.1 GCA_017455945.1 Clostridia bacterium
AAAAGACAGCCACGATTTTATTTTCGCTCCAACCGCACTGCTCAAAGTGGTGGTGAATAGGTGCCATTTTAAAGAGTCTCTTTTTTCTGCCCGACAGTATATAAACGTATCTCTGGAGAAAAGATGAGCCGAACTCAAGCACGTACAAAAGTCCGCAAATCACAACCACAAGAGGCTCATTCAGGGCAAACGCCAAGCCCGTAATTATTCCGCCGATATACAAGGAGCCTGTATCTCCCATAAATACTCTGGCAGGATTGAAATTATAAACCAAAAAGCCTATCATTCCGCCTATCAGGGACGCACTGACAAGTGCAACCGAGCGATTGAGTGCCGCAAAAGCACAAACGGCGAAGAAGCATCCCACCACAAAGGTTACAGTACTCGCCAAACCGTCAATTCCGTCGGTGATGTTGGTACTGTTTGTCATTCCTACTATAAGAGCAAGTGCCACCACGTAATAGAAAACACCAAGCTCAATTTCAACGTCGGTAAAAGGAATTTCAAGCTTTGTATCTATGAGATTGAATATTCTCATAAAGAACAGATACACGCCGCCTGCCAGCCCCTGCAAAACAAGCTTTTGCCATTCTCCAATACCGTCATTGTTCTTTTTTATAAGCTTTTGATAGTCATCGATAAATCCTATCATAGCGTTCATAACACCGAGTGACATAATAAGAACGACAGGAATTGTATATTTGGAATTTATAATCAACGCCACTGCACACACAAGAATCATTGCGGCAATAAAGGTAACGCCGCCCATAGTCGGAGTTCCCTCTTTGGACTTGTGCCATCTGGGACCGATATCCTTGATATACTGCCCCATTTTTTTACTTTTAAGAACGGGAATTATTATTCTCGCCAGCACCGCAGTAACAATAAAAGCTGCTATCAGTGCGATTATAAATTCTGCTGTCATTTTCTACACCCTTTCACTCGGTTTTATTTTGCAATCTTGATTTAATATAACCTACTACCCGTTCCGCTCCTATAGCACGGCTTGCCTTCACAAGCAGTATATCCCCCTCTTTAAGAAGTTCAAGAAGTGTATCTCCTATACGGGCATAGTTATTATAATCGGTTGTAACGTATATATTCTTTTCTGCCATCCCGCCTTCAAGAGCCCCAAAAGCGATATCTCTTGCAAGCATTCCCATAGTCATCAACAGCTTGCCGCCTATTCCGACGTAATAAAGACCAACCTCTTTGTGAAACCTTTTACTGTCCTCACCAAGCTCACGCATATCGCCCAAAAGCGCAACCATTCTGCTGCCTTTTTTAGTCTTTGACAAGGTCTTTAAAACGTCCATTGCGGCTTTCATAGACTCGGGACTGGCATTATAACAGTCCTCAATTATTGTTATTCCGCCAACTTCGTATATATTCTGTCTCATCGCGGTATTTTCAAAATTTTTCAGAGCTTGTATAACGGTGGCGGGCGCAATTCCCATTTCAATTCCCACCGCAAAAGCGAACAACGCCGCACAAACAAACTGCTTACCTATTACGTTTATTTCAACGTCCTTATATTCTGCGTCTCCGCAAATAATATTGAAAACACTTCCGTCATCGCAGTATCTCATATTCACGGCTTTAATATCGCAGTTGGGATTTGACGTTCCAACAAGCACTTTTTTTACGTTGTCAAACTCAAGCGCTTCAAGCAACGGCTCGTCGCCGTTTACTATAAGAACGCCGCCGTTCATTCCGCTTACTATCTCAGATTTTGCACGGCATATATTCTCCCGGCTTCCCAAAATCTCCAGATGAGAGGAGCCGATATTGGTTATACAGGCAATATCGGGCTTAGCCACCTCTGACATCAGCTCTATTTCTCCGAAGCCGCTCATACCCATTTCGATAACAGCGGCATTGTTTTCCGAGGTTGCCTCCAGCATACTCATAGGCATACCTATGGTGCTGTTGTGATTGGCTTTGGTTTTGTGAACCTTATATTGACTCTTCAGAACGGCGTATATAAACTCTTTGGTTGTGGTTTTTCCAACGCTTCCGGTAACGGCAACTTTTTTCATATCAAGCGTTTCAAGATAACGCTCGGATATTTTTGCCAACGCCTTTATGGAATCCTCAACGACGATAGCCGAATATTCGTAACGGCTGTTTTCCAGCTCTTCGGGAACCCTTTGGCACAAAAAGAATTTGCAACCGTTTTTAGCCGCCGAAAGCATATAGTTGTGACCGTCCGCACGCTCGCCAACACTTACCACAAACATAGTCTTGGCATCAACCTCTCTCGAGTCGGTACAAACATACTCCACGTTGCCCGACGCATCGCCCGAAAGAACTCCCCCGCAAAGCGAACACAAATATTCGATATCCGCACGTTTAATCCCCAATTTTATTTTCATATCCGCGTTCCTTTCTTTTATTTTTCTTCAATACAATATTTTTTTACCGCGTCAGTTACAATTTTTTTCTCATCAAAAAAATGTTTTCCGCTTCTATCTATTTCGTACTCCTCGTGTCCCTTGCCGGCAAGCAGGATAATATCGCCCTTTCTTGCGTTTTTTATCACGTACTCTATCGCTTCCTTACGGTTTTCTATAACTTTATACGTGGAACCCGACATCCCCGAAATTATTTCAGAAATTATTTCTGTCGGGCTTTCGCTTCGGCTGTTATCCGAGGTAACCACTGTAAAATCCGAATACCTTGCGGCTATCTCACCCATTTTTCGTCTTTTGCTTTTATCCCTGTCCCCGCCACATCCGAAAACCAGCACGATACGTCTGTGGCACTCTCTTATGTTACTCATAGTTTCGAGCAGATTTTCCAGGGCATCAGGAGTATGGGCGTAATCCAC
>JAFTLM010000360.1 GCA_017455945.1 Clostridia bacterium
AACGTAATAACCGACGGCTATCCCTTCTTCGGAGGAACTCTTGAGCTTGCCACAGAGTACGTGTACGAAAAGGGCGCTCCCACCGAGCTTCTGCTTGAAGGTCGTTACGCAGTTGCCGAAGTTGAAGTAAACGGAAAGCCCGCAAAGAAGATGCTCTTCTCCAACCACTGCGATCTCTCTAAGCTTCTCGTGCCCGGCAAAAACGATATCGTCGTTAAGATAACCAACGCACAGAGAAACCTTCTCGGTCCTCTTCACAACAACGAGATAGAGAACTACAGCGTCGGTCCCAAGACCTTCACAGGCGAAAAAATGTGGGTTGACGGCAACTGGGCAGGATATCTGAAAGGCACCTATTGCTTCGTAAGATTCGGATTTGATAAAAACTGATAGATAAAAGGAACTGTCTTTATAGACAGTTCCTTTGTTTTACTTTTTTATCTCTCTCCAATACGCCGCTGCGGCAGATTCGGTTTTGTTCTCGCCGGGCGTATAGTAGGTCTTATTCTTCACGTCGTTGGGCAGATATTGCTGTTTGACGTAGTGATTCGGGTAGTCGTGCGGATATTTATACCCCTTATAAAGCGGTGCCTGAAGATGTGTCGGCACGTCTGTGCCAAGACCGTTTGAAACGTCCGCTGTCGCCGCTATCACTGCGTTATGTGCCGAGTTTGACTTCGGCGAGGTAGCAAGCATTATTGCCGCATTTGCCAGCGTAAGCCTTGCTTCGGGCATACCAAGCTCTCTTGCCGATTCCACGCAGGCACGGACTATGACCGCCGCCATTGGATAGGCAAGTCCCACGTCCTCGGAGGCAATGACCTGGAGCCTTCGGCACACTGCAAGCAGCTCTCCTGCCTCCAGCAAGCGTGCCAGATAGAACACCGCCGCATCCGGGTCGGAGCCTCTTATTGATTTCTGCAAGCAAGACAAAAGGTCGTAATGGGTGCCGTCGTCAAAATTCCCCACGCCCGAAGAAAACTGCTCCACCACTTCTTCGGAAATATCCTCTTTTGCAACGTAGAAGGAGTTTTCAATAAGCCCTATTGCCCGTCTTACGTCACCCGACGTAGAGCGTGCGATGAAATCAAGTGCCTCGGGCGTTATCTTTTTCTCCGATCCGCTCTTGGTATTCAAGTGTTCCAAAGCCCTGACGAGGGCTTTTTTGCAGGATTCCTTATCCACCGGCTTGAACTCAAAAAGCGAAGAGCGGGAGATTATGGCGTTGTGAATATAAAAATGCGGATTTTCGGTAGTCGAGGCTATCAGAGTAACTCTGCCGTCCTCAATGTACTCAAGCAGCGTTTGCTGTTGCTTTCGGTTGAAATACTGAATCTCGTCAATGTAGAGCAATATTCCTCTCTCTGAAAACATATTTCCCGTTTCACGCAACACGTCCTTTACGTCCGAAAGCGAGGCGGTGGTGGCATTCAGCTTATGAAAGGTCATGCCCGAAAGCGACGCAATGACTCTTGACGCGGTAGTTTTTCCCGTACCGGGAGGGCCGAAAAAAATCATATTGGTAATGCGTCCGCCGTCTATCATCTTTCTGACAACGCCGTTTTTGCCGAAAAGATGGTCCTGCCCCACGATGTCGTCAAAGGAAGTAGGGCGGAGCATATCGGCAAGCTGTTTGTTTTCCATTGTTTAAAGAGATTATTTGCCGGGTCTGGGAGTAAGAGCACCCCAACCCTGCTCATCGTTTGCGGGAGCCGCGTTTATGTACGCATCGTTTGTTTCTTCGCCCTCAGGAGTCTCGGTAACCTCGGGAAGCGACGTGGGAATGTCGATGGATTCCTCATAGTCATCGATGTTGTCTTTTCTGCAGGCAACAGCAGATACAGTGAAAATTACCAAACAAAGAGCAAGAAGTATAAGTGTTATTTTCTTCATTTTGTTCTCCTTTCATTTCGGTATGGCACCGAAAAAACAAATACAGATACAATATTATAACACAAAAAAATTCATTTGTCTACACCCAAAGCGTATTTTTTCAAAAAAGCCGAATTCACAAAAGCTCTTGATTTTTTTGGAAAGCAGAGTTATAATAAGCGTAGTAAAAAGGCGGTGAGTTGTATGGATAAAAAATGTGAGGCGTGCCCAAGAAAATGCAGGGCGATAAGACCCAACGGATTTTGCCACGTGAGCGACGAATACGTTGTATCAAGAGCCGCACTGCATATGTACGAAGAACCGCCCATAAGCGGAGAAAGAGGCTCGGGCACAATATTTTTCAGCGGTTGCAACCTTGGGTGCATATACTGTCAGAATCGAGACATAAGCCGAGGCAAGCTTGGCGAAACTGTTGATGACAGCAGGCTTGAGCGAATAATTTTCGACCTTGAGGAACAGGGGGCGCACAACATCAATCTGGTAACGCCGAGCCATTATTTTCACAGGCTTCCGAGGCTTCTGGAAAAGATAAAGCAC
>JAFTLM010000361.1 GCA_017455945.1 Clostridia bacterium
CCCTTTACACAAGGGAGGCTTCGGTTTAGTCCCACTCAAGCGGGTTCACGTAATAATTGCATGGCTGGCAGGCCAATCCAAAGCGCACTTGTGTGCAGCCAGTAGTATTAGGGCTATACCCGAAACTGAAATACCCCCCGTTTTACGGGGGGATTTTTATTAATTCGTTGCCATATTCGCAACGCTTTATTTCATCAGTTCATCGGCAAGGCGGAGAATTTCGGGGGCGAGTTTTTTGCGTTTGTGCCTGACTATGGCATTATAAATCGGGTACGCGAGGCTTGCGAGAATGCCCCCGACAACGCCGACGGCGATGCCGACAACAAATGCCGTGTTTTTGCCAATCCCGAAAGCCGCGAAAAGGTCGGTCATACACAGGCTCATACCGGATCCGAGAATAAGCGTTCCCAATACGCCGAACACCAGTGCCACCGATTGTGCGGTACGTGCGACGCTTGCGTCAAGTCTTCTCAGGCGAGCCATTTTGTCCTCTTCTTCGCTTTGTGGAGCGTATTTTTCGCGGATTTTCTTCAGTTCCGCCTGCTCCTTTGCGGAGTAGGTGTAGGAAAATCGGTTTTGTTCGTTACTGTTTTGCATATTTTACCTCTGTCTTGAGTTCTTTTAATTTCTTCGTGCTTTGCACTATCATATAAATCGCCATAGCCACAACCACAACCGAGACGGCTACGCCCACGCTTCCCAGCATAAATTTCTGCTCAAAGGCAGACATACTGCCGTCGTTGAAGGTAGTCAGCAGGGTTGAGGTAAGGGTCAGCATAGACACGCAGGCGGAAGCAAAGCTGATTGCCTTTGCCGCCGAAAAAATCGGGCTGTTGTAGCGTTTGTATTTAACCACGTTCACTATTGCCGCCGAGAAGGCGGTAAAGGTGTACGCCGCCATAGCGATTGCCGTAATCATATGGTGCGAAAAGGTTCGGTTCCAGTAGAGCATAAAGAACACGATAAGCGAAAGCGCCAGGTTCATCGCCAGGAATATCCAGCCGCAGGCACGGTATTTCACAAGCTCGGTCTTCATTTTTTCGCCGGGGGCGAATTTTCTTGTGTGGCTGACCAAAAAGAAACGCATAACGGCAAGGCAGGCGTAATAGGCACCCAGTGAACAGAACCAGAATGTGTGGTGGTAGAAGACGAGCCAGAGCTGGAAAAGTGCGTAGGCAATATTCCATAAAAGCGAGCCGTAGAGCGAAATTCTGACACGCAGGCGTGGGTCCGCCTGCCACATTACGGCGTACTTGTTGCCGTTTTTGAAGTCCTTGAAGAACTTTATAATATGGGGAATTTTGAAGCACCACACCGTCAGCGTGTAAGCCGCCAGGACGTAAGAAACGATGGCGATGGGGGATTCGGTTCCGATAAACACCATCGAGCCCACCAAAAGGACGGTGGCTACGGGAACGAGAATTATCATAATGGCGATGTGCGGGAAGAGCAGTGCTTTACCCGTCTTTTTCCAATCCATTTGCGTTCCTCCTGATTTTTACGGTAAAGGTAGAGCCGACACCCACGGTGCTTTCGACGCCGATTTCGCCCTCCATAATGTCGATTACACGCTTCACAAGAGCCAGCCCCAGACCGTTGCCCTTCGTGGCGTGGGAGGTGTCGCCCTGATAGAACTTTTCAAAGATGTGAGCCCCCACCTCGGCACTCATTCCGCAGCCGGTGTCGGATATTTTTACGGTGGCGTAATTTTCGTCGGCGGTAAGCGAGAGGGTGACTTTTCCGCCCTCCTCGGTAAACTTGAAGGCGTTGGAGAAGAGGTTGTTCCAGACTATGGACAAAAGCTCTCCGTCGGCACAGATGAAAACGCCGTCGTCTATGTGGGTTTCGATTTCTATATTCTTTTTCTCCCAAAGGCTTTCGTACTGCAAAAGGCTCTCGCAGAGCTGTTCGCCAAGCTCAAATTCGGCAAGATTGGGATAAATCTGCTGATTCTCAAGGCGGTTGAGCTTGAGAATGTTGGTCATCATATCGGCGAGACGCCGAGAGCTTTCGGTGATTGTTTTTGCGTATTCGATCCGCTTTTCCTCCGACAGCCCCGGAGCTTGCAGAAGCGTTCCGTAGTTCTGCATTACCGCCAGCGGGGTTTTCATCTCGTGGGAGACGTTGGCGATGAAATCGCTGCGAAGGGTTTCGATGCCCGAAAGCTCTTCCGCCATAGCGTTGATTGATTCGCCTACCTGATTAAAGCCCTCCATTCCCGAGCCGTGTATAGACTTTACGCGGATGGAAAAATCGCCGTTCATAATTTTTTCGGTGGCGTCGGTAATCATTTTTACCGGCTTATCCACCATAATTTTGCGGCGGATAAAGTCGGCGGTTTTGAAAAGGACGGTTATGATTACAACGTTGAGAAATGTGATTTTTGCGGCGTTTTCTATGTTTTCGGAGGTATAAACGATTCCCGTGTCGGCTGAGAGTACGGTTAAGAAGAGCATCATACAGCAGGTAACCGCAAATCCCACAACCGTAAAGAACAGCAAAAAACTGCTGAACTCGCGGAGGATTTTGTGAAAGGTGTTTTTTTTCATTTTATCACCGCCTTGTAGCCAAGACCGTGAACGGTCTGGATTTCAAAGGAGTCACAGCCCGAGAGCTTTGAGCGGAGCTTTGTCATGTACACGTCCACGGTTCTGGTGCCCGTCTGGGTGTCCACGTCCCAGAATTCGTCCATAAGCTGTGTGCGTGTGAAGGTCTTTTTGGGGTAGGAGAGGAGCTTGTAAAGCAGGTCGAACTCTCTCGCGGTCAGTGATATCTCCTCGCCGTTGAGAGTAGCCGAGCGTTCGTCGGCGTCTATTATGAAGCCGCCGATTTCAAGCCTGCGGTTGGAGGCTATTTTGGCACGGCGAAGGAGTGCGCCGATACGCAGGAAAAGCTCGTCAAGGTCAACGGGCTTGGTCATATAGTCGTCGATGCCGATGCGGTAGCCACGTTGCTTGGAGGCGAAGTCGTCGCGAGCCGACATAAAGAGAATGGGGATTTCGCTGTTGAGCGAGCGGATGGTTTTTGCGAACTCAAAGCCGTCGATTCCGGGCATCATAATGTCCGAAACGATAAGGTCGAAGGTGGTCTTGTACAATTCGTCGTAGGCACTTTCCGCCTCAAGACAGCCCACAGCCTCGTACCCGTTGTGATTAAGGAAAGAGCAAACAGAGCGATTGAGGTCCCTGTCGTCCTCCACAACCAAAATTTTGAACATATTTTTTACCTCCGAGAGGGGATTTTTTGCTGTTGTATCTCTATTGTAATATATTTTAGCACACAAATGTTAAAGTTTTGTTAGTGTTTTCGCTTTTTTGTAAATAAAATTGACGTTTTGGCGGCGAGGGATGTGTTCGCACTCGCCAAGTCCAGAAAGGTTTTTGCGGAGCTTTTTGCAAAAAGCGACCTCTTGTGCCCGCAGGCACTCGGCGTTTCTTTTCTTGAGCTTTTCTTTGCGCCTTTTGTGTCAAAGAAAAGCGGAGTTCCGAATTATGCCTTACAAAACCGCTGTAAACCTACAGAAATAAAGCTATCCAAGCCGTTAGTCCAC
>JAFTLM010000362.1 GCA_017455945.1 Clostridia bacterium
GTTTTTGAGGGACGCCATAGTCCCAAGCATTCAATACTCTGTGCACGGTCGTGTATCCTTCATCTTCAAATATATCGAGAATTGTCTTGAAGGTTCGTCCACCATCGTGGGTCAACAACCCACGCACATTTTCGAACAAGAACATTTTGGGCTGCAATTTATGAAGAAAGGTGGCATAATGATAAAACATAGTTCCACGAACATCTTGAAGCCCAAGTCTTTTTCCAGCATAGCTGAACGATTGACAAGGTGCTCCGCCCGAAAGAAGATCAAGCTCAAATTTGCGTATACCGAACTCTTCCTCAAGATCCCTTTCAGCAACTTGAGCGATGTCCTCACATAATACCTTCCATTGAGGACGGTTGGCAATCAAGGTATCCGCAGCGTCTCGATTGAATTCTACCAACCCTATATGCTCAAAGCCTGCCTGTTCAAGTCCGAGCGCAAGTCCGCCTGCTCCGGCGAACAATTCTATTGAGGTCATTATTTTTACTCCTTTTCTACAATATCGCGTATTTTCGCATCCACGGTGGGAAGCGCATATTTGATTTGTTTATCCGAGACAGCAATTACGCCTTTAGGAATCGAGTGTGAATGCTCGTTCCACATTGCCGGATATACATAAATTCTTGTTTTCTTTCCATTACATTCCACATAGTGATTTGTGCCATCGCGTACAATACGATATCTGGGACTCAATAATCCTAGCGGTTTAAGTAAGTCATCCTGTTGTCTGTATGTAAGCGGAGATGCCATCGTAGAATTCTTACACCATCTTAAAAGCTCAAGTCCGGCATATCGGTCTAATTGTGTATGAACTCTCTGATTCCAGAAATGTTGCAAGCATTCGTGGCAAGCACTATCACATCTTTGCGGACAAAAATCAAGAATTTTTTCGGTTTCTTTGAGCAGCTTGGATGTTTGCTCTGCCAAGGAAGAACAATACCCGGCACCGCTGGACAGGCTATCAAACAAGAAAATATCAACAAAAACAAGACCACGGTTATATCTAAGTCTATATCCGCTCTTGATTTCATTAAATTCGATGTCCAAAAGTCTACCTGCAGCCAAGACCATCGCTTCTGCAACGGTTTGTCCGGCTCTCTTTATCCACAATCCAGAGGAATCAACATTGATTTTATAAGGATCAAGTGCCATTTCAAACACAAGTAGATCCGTTAAAAATTGATGCCCGAGATATGTGTTTACTATACGTGCGGAAGGATGGTGACAAGCAATATTTCGTTGTGGATGTCGATAGGGCTGACTGATTTTCTGCAATTCTGCCTCATCATCGCCGGGGACGGCAGCACCGCAATCTTGGCATACCATAAATCCTTTCTTCTGCGGTCCCATATTAAGGATAATCAATGGATCGTCCGAACGCTTAGCATAACGAATATGTGCATAATCTGCCGAATCAATCATTTCCTCTTCTTTAGGGGTAATAGAATAACTCGGAGCTTCCGCATAAGACATGTCCGCTTCTGCATCTGCTTCCTTTATATGCCAACCGTTTATAGGAGCAAATCCCCAAGGTTTCAGCAGATTTTGCTCAACGATGGTCGTCTGTCCACAGAAGGGACAGGTGCTATATTCCTCAAGCCCCATCCAGTTACAAGATGGATTGCTGCAGTAATAAAGCGTTTTAAAGAAATCTTTGCTTTCAAAGAACGGACGAGCCGGAGTATCCTGCTCTCCTACGCGGAATTTGGAGTGGAAGCTATATACGCCGCCGGATTTATATGTTGTTTTATTTACAACAACTAGTCTACCGGGAGCATATTCGCTAATAGCCATTTCCAGCGACCGGTCTGGCTTTTGTTTGATTTCTTTCCCGTTCCAGTCCTCAATATGGAATCCTACAACATCTTTCGGGAAAGAGTACGTCGGAAATACACCACTTTCAAGCAAGACATCAAGCACGCTCTTTTCGGTATTATCATCGTCCTTATACTCATCCGGAAAGCTTTCTGCCTTGACCTTGAGTTCGTCCAGCTCCTCTATCAATGCTTTTTTATATTTTGTGATATCAATTTTGACATCAGGGGGCAAAAGAATTACAAGTTCATCGGTTGAAAAACTCTTAAGTGCAATATAATTCTTAAAAGCATCATACTTTTTCGCAAAGAACTCTGTGATACCAATCTTATCCGCATCGCACTCTTCTACATCAAAGAAGTCTGTGAAGCAAACAACATTAAGGTGTCGGTATGCAAGTTTTTCGTTATCGGCATCAATCCACGGGGTTCTCGGTTCTCCCGAAATAATGCTTTCAGGATTGTGGAAATAGAAACTATCGTGAGGTCTATTATCCGTAAAAGTAACGATTGTTGAGATAGCCGCACTCCTACGTCCGGCACGACCTGCACGCTGTTGGTAGTTCTCTCGCATAGGGGGAATATTGCGCAATCCAACCGCCGTCAACGAACCAATATCGATACCGACCTCCATAGTAGTGGTACAGCTCAAGACATCAACAGGTCTATCGTTGTCGATATGTACGTTTTGGAAACGCATTTCAAAATCTTCCGTGGTAGACCAAGTCTTCTGTCTCTGATCCTTGTGAGACAATTGCGCAGTATGCTCCTCGGTGTTTATACGAGTCATCAATGCTTGTGGATCGCCATGAACGGCTCGAAGAACCGGGGTTCTCCAGAAGTTAATTCCTTCAAAGTCCTTTTGCTCCATTAACTTGGGAACACCCTTTCCACAGTGAGCACATTTGCCCCACATAGTAAATGGGAAAATACCGCTACAACGAGGACATTTATACCACTCGTGATCCTCACCGAAGCGTAAAGTTACCATATCCAAATTCAAATATTTACAAGGTGTGTTTTTACCTTGTGCCAAGAATTTTGACAAGGCTTCAGTAATAACCACGATTTGATCCGGAGTATATTTTGCACCTTCCAACATCTTCTTGATTCTGGGAGGCAGTTTTTTCTCGTCATCAACGCCTAAACGCTGATGATATGCGGTAATGGTTCTGCGAACATCGTCAGTGATTTCCGAGCCAAGAGCATATTCCGATGTCATAATTTCCATTGCCCAAGCCGCAAAAAACTTCTTGAATTCATCCAGGGTCATAGGAATATCGGCATCGTCAAACATTTCTTCAATTTCTTCAAGTGTATCGGCATCGTGAGGCTCTATCCAACACATACCAACATCAGTAAGAGACTTAAAGTTGCTACACATTTGACGAAGGAGATGTTCATAAAACTGATCGGGAACGGATTTGAATTTTGTGCGAGATATTCTCTCGTAGTTCAACTCGCCGCCCTTCTTTTCATACTGGCGCTTCATTTCCTCTAAAGCGGATAAAAGATCTGTTTCATTATTCCCATAGAAGAAGCGTAATTTGTTTTCATGTGCTACTTTGAGGAAAACAACATATAGTAAATTTAATGTCGGTGCTTTGCCCTCACGCTCCGCCCATTCTTGTAATTCTGCTGCAGCCACAGTCAATGCCTTTTTCATAGCATCTTCATCCGCAGCACGTGTCAAATCTTTAGCCAGAACAGCCGCTCTTTGACGGCTATCGGAAAACAGCAATACCTTACGTCCAGCATTGGGAAGTTCCTTGTATTTGGGCACAGGGGGCTGTACATAAAATTGCTCTGAAACCAAGTTGAAAAACGGTTCATTTCCCTTGGTAGAGAAATCGGTTGCATCGAAATGGTTTTTATGACATTGGGGACACGTTCTAAATGTATGAATGGACGGTCTTCCCTTTATTTCCTTGTTGCAATATGCCACAGGAATAAAATATGGGTCGTCGGAGTAATCTTCGGCACCGTCGTGTAGGCGACCGCTGATGGTGTTCAGCCAACCAATTTTTATATCACCTTTGTAATCTTGGCGTGAGAAACCTTTAGGAAGAATAAAGAAATGTACTTCCTTGAAGGTTTCATCCGGTTGAACACCTGGAATGTTCCAAACAAAAGGCTCGTGCGTTTCCGAAAGGTCGATATATCCTCTCAAAAACAATGCGCCACAGGCACGTTCGTTTAACAGTTCGTACACCATACCGCCACACTTACAACGTGTGCCGGGGTTGCTCAAATATATTTTACCCAACCCGAGTTCAGGACTATGATAGGTTGTTTCATCACAATTGGGGTTTGTGCAAGCATAAATACCCTGTAATCCTCGGAACATCATATGAAGTCGAGCCGGATATAACACTTGTCCGTTTTTGTTTTTTGCCAAAGGCGCAATCGCCAATAATACGCTAACCGCCTTTTCAGCAATGTCGGCTGCCACGCGCGGGAAAACATACGCCGAAAGTTCTTTTAAACTTGTAGCGTGACCTCTGGTCTTTTCCATAATTCGCAACATTGGGTCAAGATTTTGCAGAACACTATACAACCATTCGCTGACCGATGCTTCTACAGAAAAATCGCACTCGCACGGTATATTAAGAATCTTCGCGAAATTACGGATAGCATTGCATTTGTCATCCCAATCTTTTTGAAGCTCGTCAATGTCAAATTCCGTGAAGATTGTGGGGTCAAATGTATTTTTAGTATATACGATAGGCTCGGTTTTTCCGGTAATCAGCTTGAATGTGTTATTTTCAAAGGATTGTGCGCTCAAATCACACGCAAACTTCTTAACCTTCTCTTGTTCTTCTGGATCCGAAGGGATACTTGCGCTCGTCAAAATGAATTGAACCCTATCTCGCTCAACTCCAAGCTTATGAAGCACTCTTCTGATAAGAAGTGAAACTTCGCCGCCGGAAGAGCCACGATACATATGCGCCTCATCAATTACAAAGAGTAATTTATTATTCGGGTCACTATTAAGCCAGTTGATAGTGCTTTCCCATATGCTTTTTTCAATCGGGCGCATAAGCATATATTCAAGCATCGAATAGTTAGTAATTAAAATGTCGGGACAATGCTGGTGCATTTCTTGACGCATAATAAGTTCGGCATCGTCAGCAGATGTCAAATCACCGTCATTGCGTTCCAATCTTTCTACAAAAGTCTCAAGGCTACTCTTTGAAGGATATTTGCCAAGTTCAATAAGTTTTTCTTTAACATCAGCAGATTGTCCAAGCAGATCTTTTCGTAAGGTGGCTGCATACTCACTGTTCTGCGTTGCATCAGGCTTACCCGGATAAGGTGTACGCCCAGTATACATACCGAATTGTGGCACTCGACTTCCGGGCGCAAGTTCATCTATCAAGCTATGAAAACCGTTTTCTCCATTACCAATCATTCTGCGCAATCTGCCAAGCTGATCGGAAACCAGGGCGTTCATAGGATAGAGCATAATTGCACGAACACCACGAATCTCCCACATTGACGGAGAGGTCATTTGCTCTCGCACAATCTTAGAAACCAGGGGCCACATAAAACACTCGGTTTTACCAGAACCAGTACCGGTAGCGACAAACAGGTCGTAATCATTGTAAAAAGTGGTTAACGCTTCAACCTGGTGATAGTACGGATTTGGAAAAACACCAAGGCGTTTTGCTATCATCCCGTTCAAAATCATTTTCACGTCTTCCGGGAGGGTGCTGTTAGCAATTCCGTTTTCCACAGTAAGATACGCGGGGTTTGCTTCTATAAACGGCTCTTGATAAAGCACGCCTACTTTTTGCAATTCCTCCTCACACGCTTCGCGCAAAGCATCATTTTTGCCCAGGTACACTGTGTTTATGTAATTTAAAAGCTTATTTCTTAAAGCATCATATGTGCTTTTAACGCCGTACTTGTCCATTTTGTTCCTCCACAGTTATACCTAAATTTGCAAGAATAACCTTAACATCCTCCCTTAAGCAAAGGGGGATTTCCCATTCAAGGAAATCATTTATGTTCCTACTGGGCCATCCGTAAGACTCCAAGAATGTCAACTCTTTAAGCGGCAAATAGATCCACAGATTTAATTTAATGTGGTCTTTATAGTTTGTTAACTTGACGGCAGGAGCGTTATTTGCCATTTTTCTTAATGCGAGCATTATTCGGCGATGCTCCTTCATTTCTACCATAACAGGGTCAATTTTATGATGAAAAATACTACCGCCCTTTTCCTTTTCGATGTAGTATTCATACATCCCCTTGTTTATGGTGATTCGTAAAAATCGAATCTTTTGCAAAAAATCCACAGGGGTAGGTTGCCAACAATAGCTGTTATTCCTAACTTGTCTGTCATAATTGAAATATTCGATAGAATCGTTCGTAATAGCTCCAGACTCCCACCAAGCACTATTACAATAATTCTGTAACCATATGGAGGCATCAAAACTGTCTCTATTAATATTGTTGCTTGCGGGGCGCAATGCTGATATACCGGAATAAAATATGCTGTTGCCGAAAAAATCGCCAATCACCTGATCAGTGCCGGGATTTAGCGGTATCGCCGAAGTGGGAACTAAAGTCATATCGGTATCAAATCCGATGTTAACAATATCTCCATTTTGTATAAGCCTTTTTCGCACCACGGTAACAGAATCGTATTGTGCATCTTCGGGATAGAAATATCCCCTTGCCTCTGGAATCCTGTCAAGCGTTGCCTCCAAAATTTGAGTGCATTTTTCCTTAATATGCTTTTTGCTTGCTCCTACAGAACTCGGCTGAGACATATCTCTATCGAGAGTGGCTGCTTTAATCCAACAAGCTAGTGCGGAATACAAAACCCTTTGAGTATACTGGACATCCGATTCCGATTCATATTTAATTATCTTCATATCCGATGCCATAGCAACAAGGATTTCATTTTTCACCGCATATCACCTCACAAATAGTATTTTAACTCCTCGAATTCAATTCCCATTTCATCGAAAACCTCAACAAGGGCTTCGGTCTTATGGGTGGATTTTGCATACACACAGATTTGCAATGCCACAAGCCAGTCTTTTTTAATATTACAGTCAATCTCCGCCATAAATTTTGCGTAATTGATTGCAACAAGTCGATTTATTATGCCAGATGCAATGAGCGGTTCAAGTTCCTTCAACTGAACACCTACTTCAACACCGCTCACCGTAGAGCTAAGGTCGGTCAAATTAGCCTTATAACCATTCAAAGCGGCAAAAGTGTAAGAGGTGATATTTTGGTGACAATCAAGGAACATCGACTTTTCAAAAACCATTTTAGGAAGCATTTCTACTTCGACGCCATCCAAAGAGAACAGCACAATATATCCCTTTTCTGCAAAATGATATCTGATAGCGTTAAAATGTTCTACCGACATTCCCGAAAAAGCTCCGTTTACAAGTATAACAGAATTGTTTTCCAGCGCAGATTGTACCCCATCTATATAGTCGGTCGGCTTGTTATTGTTGCTGATATTAAGTGTAACAATAGAACTTCCAAACATTGCGGCGACGCATTGCGCGACATCATCTTCGTTGCCAGACAACAATATGGGCAAATACGATGTCATACTGTAAGTAATCAACTGTGCCATAGCATCGACAATATTCTCATCATAACCGATAGACATAAGGTTGTCGGCTAACGCCTCTTGAAAATCGTCACGGTCATCTAAAGTGTCATTTTTATCCGTAGTAACAGGCGTAATTATAACAATGTCGGCATCGCTATATGTAGATGCCCCCCTGCCACTTGAAAACTTCTGTGCTACCGCACACACAGCCGTGCTATGAACAATATTATCGGCAAATGCCGCAAGCTCCGCCTCGATATCCGCCTGAATTTTTTCAAGCTCGGCTTTTTTTGTGGCAAGCTGCTCTTCAAAAGTTGCTATGTCCGTTTCAAGTTCTTGCTTCCTCTTAGTATTTTGAAGAATGGCTGCATCCAATTCTTCTTTTTCTCTCGTAAGAGCTTGCAGTTCGCCTTGGATTCGAGTTCTTTCTGCATCCTGCTCTTTCATCCAGGCTGTGCGAACAATATCCACGCAGCGAGACCAAACCGCCTCGTCTTCAAGCAGAGAGTTTTTTATAACTGTTTCAACGGAAGAATCGTTCAAAAGGAGTTCGGCAAGTAAGGCTTTGTACTGTGGGAGAAGCTCTTCAAGTTTTTTGGATGTAAATCCGGTGCAAGAAAAGAAATCTTCACGATGTTTCTGGTCTGCAAAGATGACCTCTAAAAGGTCTGTGATTTTCCTTATTTCGCTAGAGCTGAATTGTGCGGTTTCTTTGTTTTTCTTAATGTAATTTGTAATGAAAAGCGGAATATACTTGCTAAAATCTACAATGTGGAATATGCCGATCGAATCCGGCAAGGTTGTCGAATTATAGAAGTAACGTATGGGGGCTTTTCCGTTAGCTAATGAAATATATTGATTATCCGTGCTTATAATTTGGGAGTCAAGAATGTCGTACTCCCTTAAATAATGCATCGCATGAATCATATCTCGTATATCTGATGCGAAGGCGTATACATTACCACTTACACGCCGTAGATCCTTTTTGCGACATTGTAAAACAGCATAGTGAGTCCCGGTTTGACCAATTACAAGTAAAAGATTTTCACTAACGCTCTCGTCAAGTGTAAATCCCCCGGTGAGTACTTTTCGTATTGCGCTTGCATTGGTATACTCGACGGTCTCCAATTCAGGCAAAAAGACAATTTCATAAATGTTTCTGCTGTATCGGTAAGAGTAAGTTTTATTGGAATCGTCTACCGCATACTCCCATTCACGTAACTCTGCCATATACGGGTATGCGTCTCTGGGATGGAAACCGATTCTCTTGGCTTCGTCTGCATACTCTGGATCGTCAAACGGAACCGAGTACATTGTATCTTCTTCGGGATAATAATCCGCAATTCTAAAAAGCATTTGTCTTTCAGGGTCACCCCAAGAAGGATATGATATACATAAAGAAATCATTTTTTCATCCATTTATAAACGTCCTCCTAAACTGATTTAAGTACATAACAAGCCCTTTTCTAATGTGCCCATTACAAATGGATGCGATTATTGCTTGTTGGATTTTATAGTATTGGTTTTGCGAACAGTAAGAAATGACTTCTCGGATCCACATCGGTGCAAGAATCATATTGCCTTTCGCATGTGACTGAATTTGATTGATAATGGTGGTCTCATCAAAAGTAGTGATTTTCTGTGGATGAGTGATGGGAACGGATTCAAGTGGAACAAATCCTACACCCATACGTCCGTATGCCATTATCAACTCATCGATATCGTTGGGAATATCAATAGAAACGCTTGGTTTGTCTATGGCAATGACACGATAAATATGTTTTTTACTTTTTAGAAGCAATGTGAACTTGGTATTTGATTTGATCGTTATCCCGTTTGAAACAGATTCATAATCAACAGGCTCATCGCGGATAATTTCCGTCTCGTCAACATAAAACTTCACCGTGTGACCCATTGTTGCAACAGGCAAAGTGCCTTTTCTTATTCCAACCTCACGTCCAGTATATTTTCTATCGACCGAAACCATTGTCGGGTCATTGGAATAAATGTTGAATTTTACTGAGTTGTTTCCGTTAGCATCTATTTTAACCGGAACATCGAGCGCATTGCTTCCCGTATATGTAAACACCTTGGGAGAGTCATTTCCACTTTCAACCGAACAATAAACTTGTCCCTTGGGCGAGAATGATATCCAGTCACCACGTTCAATAATCGGGGGCCAAATGGGCACAATTGTTGCGGTTTGTTCTACGAGCCATACCTTAAAATGATTATAAAAGAAGGTATTGAGTATTTCAAATCTGCTACTGTCAGCGGATACGTCAACACTAAAAACGTATACATTGTAGGTGGTATTGTTCAAAGCAATTTTTCCTACCACGCGATGCTTTATTTCGGGGTATAACGGCTTGCTGTACAAGGTGCGGGGGATTAAATCTTTTGCAACAGCATAATATTCTTTTCCGATTGTTATGCTGTCACCTCTTTTAATCTTTTTACCACCGCTAGATTGAATGTTAAAAATAGCCCCCCCGCTTGCAAAGCCATCAGCATAATCTGACCACTTTTTGCACAAGCCGGTTAAAGATGTAGGAGCCGAAATGGCGATTCTATAGTTTTTCTCGTACGGAGGTAAAAAGGCAACAGGAATCAACGTCGTTTCATCCGAAAAAAATCTCGATTGCGTTACTCTGACATCCATCGAATCATTGATCTTAATAACAACATTGTTTTCGGATGCCATTCGTAGCAAATGCTCTCCTATTGCAGGGAAAGCGATATTTAGCGAATATACATCGCCATATTTGAGCGATAGATATAATGGCAATCCGGTTCGTTCGTAAATATACAAATCCGAATGCCCATCCACTCTCTTATCGCATTCTGGAGAAGAATCCGTTTTGGCATAGTGAGAAAAGAAATCTGGTAAGCGACCGCTACTACTACGACAATGCCAAAAAACACGCTCATGGCATTCAGGACAATAAAAACGAGTATCGGCTCGTAATGGTTTGCCGCCATGACATTGTTCATATATATCTGCAGCCGAAACTTCCATTTCTTGACCTTCACGATTGTTGACAAAACGGTCTATCGCAAATTTCATAATCTCACCTCCTTCTCCGAATATCGCTTATAGGTAAATTAATTGTTTTCGTCAGGGATGACTTCCATAATATCCCCAACATCGCACTCTAACGCTTTACAAATGCGAACGAGCACGTCGGTGTTCACATTTTCATCATGAGTTAGTTTAGCTACTGTACTGCGACTGATACCGGAAAGTGCAATTAAATCCTTCTTTTTCATTTTTCGGTCAATCATGAGTTTACAGAGCTTGTTATAGCATACAGACATCTCTTTGCACCTCACTATAATACTATAGAGGCATTATATCATATTTTTCGACTTTTTACAATACAAAATTTGTTAAGAAACCGACTTTTTTGCGAGTTTTATGTAAAATGTTTGAGATTTCAGACTTTTTCGAAAATGCCCCTTGACTTTTCCGCCTTTTAGAGTGATATATGTAGTACACAAAATAAAGGAGGAAGTCATATGAATTTCATAAGTAAAGAGGCATTGGAGCGTATCCGTGAGCAATATCCTGAAGGCGCGAGGGTGGAGCTGACAAAAATGAATGACCCCTACCGCACAGACCTTGTTCCCGGTTGCAGGGGGACGGTTCGGTTTGTAGACGATATGGGCACCATCCACGTGAGCTGGGACATCGGTTCTAGCCTGGGTGTTGTATACGGCGAAGACGCCTGCAAAGTTATAAAGTAAGGTGGAGGTCGATGGGGGTCATTTCGTAAACTTTTTCTAAAAGGCATTTTTCTCATAATTCTGCCCTAAAAGGGTTTTATGAAAAGACCGTCATCGACCGTCACACGCCGTTGATGGCAAGCTCATATTACCCACAATTCCATACTCGCAAAGGTAGTCGATTTCGGTCGGCTGCCTTTTTCTTTTTCCGTTCCTTTCAGGGGCGGATTTTTTATTTTCACCGAAAACCTAAACTTTTGCCGTTTTCGTGACCTACCAGTAGAGGAGAACAAAAATTATCAAGTTTTTTCGCAAAAAGCGGACCAAACGGCTTTGAAATTTCCAACAGGGGGTGGGAGGAAAAATTTCTTTATAAAATTTTCTCGTTTTTTTGCCGAAACGGCATTCTCATGTCCATTGCGTAGAGGAAGGACATTTTTTCGTTCTCAATGCAAAATCCCCCCTTCCCGTGGCTTGTCTTTGAGGAGATGCAAATAATTTATGATTTTTATTCGATTTTTCGTCATTTGGCTCTACAAAAGTCCAGCTGGGGGGTGAGGGAGAAAAATCTCTTTATAAAAATTTCTCGTTTTTTGCCGAAATGGCATTCTCATGTGCAGTGGTGTATCGAGGAGACTTGAAATTTTTATAAACTTTGCGTTTTAGGGGTTTACAAACGCCGTTTTCGTGACCTACCAGTGAGGATTATAAATTTTTTCATTATTTCTCGTCAAAACGCCGTTCTCGTGTGCAGTGGTGTAGTGAAGAAAATTTTTTGAATTTTACCCCGCCAAACGGCATTTCCCGTGGCTTGTCTATGAGAGCGGTGGAAAAATCGCCACAAAATGTCTAACCAGGGAGTGAGGGGGCATCTTGTAAAACACGGAAAGGAGCTGATGCCGTATGAACACTTAAAACACCGCTTTAACCTCAACCGTTACCAACCAATAAAAAAGAAAGGAGCATGAAAATGCAAGAAAACAAAACTATGACCATCTATGCCGCCAAGTGCAGAGGCAATGCAACCAACTGTCTCTATCCTACCAAGGTCAATTTGACCGATGAGGAGACGGCAAGGAAAGCATTCTCCCGCGACACCGTATTCGCTGAATACAAAGATAACTACCGAGCCAATGACAACTTCATTCGCTCCAACGTCATCCCCTTTGATTGCGACAATGACCATTCGGACGAACCGAGCGTGTGGATAACCGAGGAGGATATCGCTACCGCCTTTGACGGCGTTTGCTACATGATCCACTACAGCCGTAATCACCTGAAGCAGAAGAAGGAGCGTTCTGCCCGTCCTCGTTTCCACATTCTTTTTCTTATTGACGAGATAACCGATGCCAATGAGTATACCGCCTTGAAACAGCGTGTATACGATTTCTTCCCGTACTTTGATGACAAGGCTCTCGATGCTGCCAGGTTTTTCATTGGAACGGCAGATCCTAAGGTGAGCTTCCATCCCGGTGAAATGACCTTGAATGCCTTTATGGATAAATATGAAGCCGTCTGTGCCGAAATGGACGAAGAGATGTCTTTTGAGGAGTTTTGCAATGATGCCGACGTCATCCGTGAGGGCGGTCGCAACAAAGCGATGCACCTGATTGCCGTGCGTCTTCTCAAGCGATACGGAGACACCGAGGAGTCAAGAAACGCCTATATAACCGAATCGGAAAGATGCGTTCCCGCCCTTGATAAAAAGGAGCTTCGATCCATTTGGATGAGTGCAAAACGCTTTTACAATAACAAAGTTGTAAGTTCCGAAGACTACATACCTCCCGACGTCTACAACGCTCCCACAGTGTGGGAAACACCGATTCCGTTTGACGAATATAAGCTACCCACCTTCCCGGTAGAGGCGTTGCCCCGTGTGCTTCGGGAATATGTCAATGCCGTTGCCGAAACCACACAGACCTCTCGCGATATGGCTGCCGCCGCGTCTCTTGCCGTTATTGCTATCTGCGCACAAGGCAAATTTTGCATCTCCGGCAAGAAGGATTGGGCAGAACCCCTCAACCTTTTTGTGGTTATCATCGCCCCTCCAGCCGAAAGAAAATCTGCCGTTATGACCCTTATGACCTTCCCCTTGGAGGACTATGAGCGCAAGGCAAACGAGGAGCGGAGTGCCGCCATTTATGAGAGCGAAATGCTCCGCTCGGTGCTGGAGAGGGAGAAAAAGTCCATCGAGGACAAAGTGGCGAAAGGCAAAGCAGAGCGTGATGAGCTTAAGAAAAAAGCCGAGGAGCTGGCAACCTTCAAGGAGGTCAAGCCGCTCAAGCTCTTTGCCGACGACGTTACCGCTGAAAAGCTTGCCTCTGTGTTGGCGGAGAACAACAGCCGTGCAGCCATCGTTTCTCCCGAGGGCGGTATCTTCGATATCCTCAAAGGACTCTACACCTCCACAGTCAATATTGACACCATCCTCAAGGGACACAGCGGAGACAGCATTCGTGTTGACCGCATCGGCAGACCCAGCGAGACAATCCTGCATCCGGCACTTACGATGCTCCTTGCCGTACAGCCCGAGGTACTTAACGGTATGATGAGCAACAGCACCTTTCGCGGAAGAGGTCTTACGGCGCGGTTCCTTTATGCAATGCCCAAATCTCCCGTAGGCAGACGTGCCTTCGACACACGCCCCATCCCTGAAGCTACGAAGAAAGCCTATTCGGAGCTTATCACGGATCTCCTTGATGCCGACGGAGAGCTTATGGATATCGAGCTTTCCAAGGAAGCCTACGGCGTTCTGAAGGAGCTGTTTGACAAGACCGAAAAGAGCCTGGGCGGTGAGCTTTCCGATATTGTGGATTGGGCAGGTAAATATGTGGGTGCGGTTCTTCGTA
>JAFTLM010000363.1 GCA_017455945.1 Clostridia bacterium
AAAAAAGCGACCCGTTCCCCCGTTCTCTCCACCGCTAAGCTATAATTTATTTTTCCAAACAATTTACTTTTTCTTTCCGAAGATGGACGAGAAAATTCCCTTCTTCTCCGCCTCTTCTTCAAATATCTCGGTAACCTTGTAGCCTGTCTGCTCTTCGATAACACGCTGAAGCTCGGCGTGGTCAATCGGAGCCCCGGCAACAATAACCGTCTCCTTGTTCACGTGGGATGACTCAACGCTCTTGACCTTGAAATTTTTCTTCACACAGTCGGTGGCGTGCGCCTCGCACATAGGGCCCTTCATTCCTTCGATTTTTACAGTAATCTTTACCATTTTTCTTTCTCCTTATTTCAACCATTTATCTATTTTTAATTTCATTCTCCAACGGCAAACATACATTGTTATGACTCTCGTAAGAGCCACGTCAAACACAACGAATACCGCATTAAGCACCAATGCAACCACCCATATGGGAAATCCGAAGGTAACGGGCAGCGAAAGCAACTGCGTAATCCCCAACATAGCCAACATACAAAGGTTAAAGGAGGCTATTTTCATCACCAGGCAGGCAACACCCGGAACTCGCTCAAACTTTTCCTTGAGTATCGGATAAAATCCCACAAAGCCAAAATACACAACCGCACAGAACTTGTTTGGCACCAACAGCAGGGCAATCGTGCCGGTAACGGCATAGATAAGCCAGGGGTAAGCCCCTCCCAGCTCTATCACCGCCGCCATAACTATAAGCGACGCTATAAACGCCATAGTGAGGTCAAGCACCTCTATAAGTGCCCCCATATAAAGAATAACCACGCCGAGGGCCGAAAACATCGAGCAAACGGCAAGCAATTTTGTTTTATTGAATCCGTTTCTGTTTTTCATCTTAACAACAACGTATCAAATCTCCGCCAAAGCATTCGCAAAGGCAGTCAAGGCAAATAAGCTTCTGACAGCAATCGCAAGCGTCGTCGGAGTTGCTCGTGCGATAACCTCCTCCGTATCCCGCCGTCTGTCTTTTGAGACCTTCATAAGCATTCCTGTACTCGGAATTGTACGGGTCCTCCCTGCAGGCATTGGCAAAGTGCATATCGGCGTCAACGTATCTTCCGCGTCTGAGGCATACGCAACCCATAAGGAACTTCCATTCTGCGTTTCTGCCATACGCATCAATATTGTTGAGCTGACGCTCAGCCTCATCAATATAGCCGTTATTTATAAGCCTTCTTATCTCGGGATAAGAGCCGACGTTGCCGCCGTTTCCTCCGTAGGAGGATTGACGTGCCGAGGCTCCCGAAGCACGCATATTCTGTATCTCCTCGTAAGCCGCATTGACCTCTTTCATCTTTTCGGCTGCCAGCTCCGCCAAGTCACTGTCGGCGTACTTGTCGGGATGATACTTTCTCGCAAGCTCTCTGTAAGCCCTCTTTATCTCTGCGTCTGTGGCGTTGGGCGAAACGCCCAAAACCTTATACGGATCCCTCATCTTGAATATCCTTTCGTAATGTCTTTTTTATTGTTTCCTTTGCCACCGAAGGCATTCCCAGGTAAATTATATTCGAAATTACCTCTTTCATATCAACGGTAGGGTAGTCTATCAGATCAAAGCCCTTTTCGGCTTCCATAAGCTCATGAACAAGTGCTGTTTTTAGACCCTCTGCCTCCGCCTCGTCAAGTCCGTCCTTGCCGTAAACACAGGCAATCGGATTGTACCTTGACCTTTTTACGTCGTCGGGATAATCATCTGCCGCGTCTATTATGTATATCCACTTACCCACGTGATAGCCTATCTTTTCGGCAATTTTCTCCCCGCTTCCCTCAAGCCCGTGCGACATTATCCTTGAAAGCAGCTTTCCGAAAATCTCGGCAGGTCGGTCAATCGACACGCAACCCTCATCCTTTTCAATCTCCGACAGCTCACCAAGCAGACGCTCTATTTCGCCACTAAGCTCCCGGTACTTCTTCGCCGATTTCCGTCTCATTCCTCCGAAAAAAGGCTTCAAAAACCTCGCCAAAAAGCGTTTTCCGCCCCGTTCGTCCGAAATATCGTCCTTTATCTTGTGATAAGAAAGCAGCACCGATGCCGACGCCGAGTATTCAAGCGACGGCGAAATTTCAGCCATCGTCCGTTTCTTTATGGGATGCGCTATGCACCTGCGAGCCTTAAACTCGGGCTTTTCTCCCGCTACCGCCATTCTCACCAAAGCCAGAAAGGCAAAATCATAGCTCAAGGTCAGCCGAGAGCACTGCCCTCCGCACTTTCCCATAGAACGACAGAGTCCGCAGTAAACGCTTCTGTAATATTCGTATTCTCTGATTCTCATTTCGGGCTTATCCGCTCTGACGTATCCGAACATACTCTTCTCCTCTGCCGTCTTTTTCTAATGATACACCATATTCAAGGAAAAAACAACTCTTTTTTGTAAATATTTATGCAATTTAAGCTTTTTTTCTTTTTATATACTCTCTCGGAGTGCACCCCATGTATCTTTTGAACATTTTAGTGTAATAGCTGGAGTCAAAAAATCCCGACGACAGCGCCGCATCCGTAACGCTCTGCCCCTCGTCGATAAGCTCTATAGACTTTCTTATCCTCAGATCGGTTATATACTCAAAGGGCGTGCGGTGCATTGCTCTCTTAAAGCTTCGGCAAAGCTCGCTCTTGCTTACGTTGCACCGTACCGATATCTCGTCAAGGGTCAGTTTGTTCTGGTAATTTTCGCCGATGTATTCAAGTGCCTCCTTGATTCTGTCAATATAAACGTCGGCTTTCTGCAAGCCGTCATTTTTCGAAGCCTCCGAAAAAAGTATCGCCCACACCTCAAACAAATCCGCCTTTATTTTCAGCTCATAGCAGGGCGGACGCTCCTTGTTAAGCCTGCACACCTCGTCGCACAGCCGTTCAATCGCCTGTGCCTTCGGGTTTTCGGCAGGTAAAAACAAAAGCGGAAAATTCTCTTTTCCCATAGTCTTTCCGAAATACTTATCGGCAACTCTGCCCTTGTCCTCGGGACACAAAAGCGACGTCAGAAAGCTGACCACCATATACCGCCCTCTCCCAAGCTCGGTGGCATGCCCCTCGTGCATAGAGCCCGAGTTCACAAACATAAAGTCCCCCTTACGCATAAGAAAACGATTGCCGTTTACCGTGTGGACTATCTCTCCCTCCACCACGTACAAAAGCTCAACGCCGTCGTGCCAATGACATTCAAAGGCGTTATTGCAGAAACGTGTGATATCGCTTATGCCCGTACCCACGGGAAACGAGCTTCCGCCCTTCCATTTTCTGTATTCGTATCCCTTTTCATCAACTACTATCACAACAAGCCCTCACTTTGACAATATAATACCAAAACAAAGCAATATAATCATATTTTAATAGTCTCGGCTGACTATATAATTATATTATAGTACCAAAAGCCGAAAAAATCAACAGCTTTTGCAAAAATAAAAAAGGAGAAAAAATATGGGAAAGATAACATTTATGGGTGCGGGCAGCACAGTGTTCGCAAAAAACGTAATCGGCGACTCGATGATGACCGACGCACTCCGCGATTTTGAATACGCGCTTTACGACATTGACGCAGACAGACTTGAAGAGTCCTACGCAATGGTTTGCGCACTTAACAAAAACGTAAACGAGGGCAGAGCAACCGTAAGCAAATATCTTGGCGTGGAGAACCGCAAGGACGCTCTTCGCGGTGCCGATTTCGTGGTTGATGCCATTCAGGTTGGTCTTTACGAGCCCTGTACCGTTACCGACTTTGAGATTCCCAAGAAATACGGACTTCGCCAGACTATTGCCGACACTCTCGGTATCGGCGGTATCTTCCGCGCGCTCCGTACCATTCCCGTACTTGAAGATTTCGCAAACGATATGCAGCAGGTCTGCCCACGTGCGTGGTTCCTCAACTACACCAATCCCATGGCAATGCTGGCAGGATATATGCAGAGATACACGGGCGTAAAGACGGTAGGTCTTTGCCACAGCGTTCAGGTTTGTTCTTCGGGCATTCTTAAAAAGCTTGGAATGTGGGACGAGATAAAGCACCCTATAAGAGAAAAAATCGCGGGAATCAACCATATGGCGTGGCTTCTTGAAATCGAGGACGCCGACGGAAATGACCTCTACCCAGAAATCCGCCGCCGTGCGATAAACGTGCTTGAACATCCCGAGGACTATCCCGACAACAAGGACCTTGTAAGATACGAGTACATTCGTCGCTTCGGCTATTACTGCACCGAGTCCAGCGAGCACAATGCGGAGTACAACAACCTCTTTATCAAATCCAAGTACCCCGAGCTTATCGAGCGTTACAGAATCCCTCTTGACGAGTATCCCCGCCGCTGTGTAAATCAGATAAACAAGTGGAACTCCGAGCGTGAAAACTACGTAAACGGAAACGTAACCCACACACGTTCCCGCGAGTACGCTTCTCGCATAATGGAATCTATGGTAACGGACACCCCCTACAAGATTGGCGGTAACGTAATAAACAACGGACTTATCACCAACCTCGTTCCCGACGCCTGCGTTGAGGTTCCCTGCCTTGTGGGCAAGCTTGGTATTCAGCCCACCGTGGTCGGTGCGCTTCCTCCTCAGCTTGCGGCAATGAACATGACCAACATCAACCCCCAGCTTCTCACCATTGAGGCGGCTGTGACCAAAAAGAAGGACGCCATCTATCAGGCGGCAATGCTTGACCCACACACCTCCTCCGAGCTTTCCATAGACGACATCGTGGCTCTCTGCGACGACCTTATCGAGGCTCACAAGGGCTGGCTTCCCGAATATCACTGATTCTGAGTACAATATTTCAATAAAAATCCCCCCGTAAAACGGGGGGTATTTCAGTTTCGGGCATAGCCCTAATACTACTGGCTGCACACAAGTGCACTTTGGATTGGCCTGCCAGCCATGCAATTATTACGTGAACCCGCTTGAGCGGGACTAAACCGAAGCCTCCCTTGTGTAAAGGGAGGTGGCACGGCTTGCCGTGACGGAGGGATTGTAAAAGCAAAAAATCAAAGTATCACA
>JAFTLM010000364.1 GCA_017455945.1 Clostridia bacterium
GGTTTTGTAAGGCATAATTCGGAACTCCGCTTTCTTTTGACACAAAAGGCGCAAAAGAAAGCTCACAAAGAAAACGCCGAGTGCCTGCGGGCACAAGAGGTCGCTTTTTGCAAAAAGCTCCGCAAAAACCTTTCTGGACTTTGCGAGTGCGAACACATCCCTCGCCGCGAAACTATAATTTATCCCCCCATCAATCCAAAAAACAAAGAAAGGAGCTGTTACAATGCATATTGCATTCATACTCATATCACTACTCGCCGTAGAGCTTGTATGCCTGGCGATTCTTCGGCTCGGAAAAGCCCCCGAAAAGACCCGCAAAATCCGCATTGCGGCTTGCCTGCTCCTTTCGCTTCTTTACGTGGCGGTTCTCTTTAACCTCAACACCGAAAAGGACCCCTGGGACAAATACTCGGTAAAATACAAAAACCTGGGCGTTCCCTATTTGGAATTTTACTCGGACGAGCAAAAAAGCTCACGCCTTTCCGACGACCTCGCCGTCTTTGACGGCAGGCTCTACGTGGGCGGCGGCGACTACGACAAGAACACGGGGCCCCTGCCCATCCGCTCCTACGACCTTGCAAAGGGCGGCTGGACAAGCTCCAAAGAGCTTATCCCCGACGAGCAGATAAAAAGATTTGAAGTGCTCGGCGGGAAACTGCTCACCCTCGGCACCGACCCGAAAGAGGACTGGAATCTGGGCAACTATTACGTCCTTGAAAACGGCATCTGGAACACTCTCCGTGTTTTGCCGGACGGCGTCCATTGCTTTGACGCCATAGAGTTTGGAGAGGAAATCTTTTTCGGACTTGGCGTAACCTCGGGAAAATTCCCCGTCGCCCGCTTTGACGGAGAACGCTATTCCGCCGTCGATTTTCTTAAGAACGGCGAAAAACTGGACACCTCGGAAAACGAAATCGTAAGAGTTTACAACCTCTTTGAACACAAAGGTGTGCTCTACGCCTTCCTCACCTTTGACGTCACAAACGAAAAGGGAGAGAAAGTATACCTTATGGATCTCTACGCCTACGACGGCAAAGCCTTCAGCTACGAAAGCGGAAGCCTGCCCGCAGAGGATATGCGCGAGGTAGTCTCCGAAGGCAACCGCATTTTCCTTATCTTAGGTAACACCCTGCTCTCAAGCGAGGATCTCCTCTGTTTCTCGGCACTTAAGATCGGCGACCGGGTAAATGCCGTTGACGTTATACGGCACAACGGCGAAATTTACCTGCTGGCAACAAGAAAAATCGACAAAGAGAATTATTACGCCGCAATTTTCAAGCACTCCGAAAACGACAGATTCGACATAGTGTACAGCTTTAAAACCGACACCGAAGCGGGCGCCTTTTGCCGGGACGGCAACAGCTTCTACGTCTCTCTCGGACGGCGTGAGAACCCCGACGGCAACAAGTCGGCAGGTCAGGTCATAAAAATATCGATAAAATAAAGAAAGGAGAAACTATGGGAATCATAAACGAAGCCGAATACAGAAAACTTCTCAAAAGCGGCAACGCAAGCGGTGCTTACGTATTTTTCGGTGCGGAAGATTACCTGAAGAGCTACGCCGTCAAGGCAACACGCGAGGCTCTGGGGCTCGACGAGGCGTTTGCTTTCTTCAACGACGTAACCATAGACTTCCCCGATTTTTCAATAAACGGTCTTTTATCGGTGCTTGACGCACCGCCTATGATGGCGGACAAAAAGCTGGTGGTCCTGAAATCCTTTGATTTAACCGCGCTTAAGCCCTCTGTGGCAGAAGATTTTATTCAGATAATCGAAAAGTACGGCAAGGACGAGCTTAACCTGATAATAATTTCCATCGTCCCCGACGGAATAGACGCAGGCTATCTCCCGAAACGCCCCTCGCCCATTCTCAAAAGAATATCCGCGGCGGCAACCGCGGTCTGGTTCGAGCCCTCAAACACGGCGAAGCTGTCCGTCTGGGTGGCGAGACACTTTGAGCACGACGGAATAAAAATTTCGGAGCGAACCGCAAAATTTATGGTGGAATACTGCGGCACGTCTATGATGGAGCTCGCCTCCGAAATAAACAAGCTGTCCTCATACCTCCACGCAAACGGCAGAGACAGCGTAAACGAGGAGGATATCCGCCTGGTTTCGGTCCCCACCGTTGAAACCGAACAGTTTGCACTTTCAAACGCCATTTTGGAAGGCAACAAGGCGAAGCTGTTAGAGGCAATAGCCGAAAGGAAATTCAGGCAGGTAGAGCCAAGCTTTGTAATGGCGGAAATTGCGAGCATCTACACGCATCTGTATCTTGTAAAGATTCTGTCGGAAAACGGAATGAGCGCAGGCGACATTTCCAAAGCCTTTGCACCCTACAAGAGCTATAAAATCAACGAATTTGTCGCAATGAAATATATCAAAGCAGTAGAGAAAGTACCGGTTGAGAGGCTCAAACGGTGGCTTGAGCTCTGCCTTGACGCCGACCTGGGAATAAAAACCTACGGAAAGCGAAACTACGAGCAAATAGAAAAGCTTGTCTGCCTGCTGTAAGGCAATACCCCCCGTTTTACGGGGGGTATTTCAATTTCCGGCATAGCCCTAATACTCCTGGCTGCACACAAGTGCGCTTTGGATTGGCCTGCCAGCCATGCAATTATTACGTGAACCCGCTTGAGCGGGACTAAACCGAAGCCTCCCTTGTGTAAAGGGAGGTGGCACGGCTTGCCGTGACGGAGGGATTGTAAAAGCAAAAAATCAAAGTATCACA
>JAFTLM010000365.1 GCA_017455945.1 Clostridia bacterium
CAAAATGAAAAGCTTTTTGAAACGTCCCAAAAAAATAAATATGAGTCGGATAAATTGCTTTCGCAAATAAATGAGCAAACCAAGATAAATCATAATCTTGACAGCGAATATAAGGTTGCGGAAACCAATATTCTCCACACCAACGAAATGCTTTCGGGTGCGGGTGAGCTTATAAAATCTTATGAGCGTTCTATTGAACGTGAGAATTCGGGCGTTGCCGAGAGACAGAAAAAAATAGGTGAGCTTGAGGCAAAGCTTAACGCAGAAAAAAACGAGCAGGAAAAGTCTGTACAGAGACAGGACGAGATAAAAAAGAAGACCGAGGAGCTTGAGCTTCAGCTTGCAGTGGCTCTTGCAGATATCAGAAAACACGAAAAAGAAATAAACGATATCGACGTAAGGCTGTCTGTAATCGAAAACGCAAGAGTAAATGACGACGGCAAAAACAGTACGACCCTGGAAGAAATCGAAAAGTACGTTAAGGCAGCCGAGGAGCTTTCGGAGAAGATTGCAAAAAACGAGAGAACTCTTGCAGACTATGATTCCAAGCTTCAGGAGACCGATTCTGATATAAACGCAAAATCCAAATTCCTTGAGGCGAAGTATGCTGAGAGGGATGAGCTGGACGAGCGTGCCGCCGAGCTTAAACTCAAACGCGATACTGCAAGCCAGAGAATAGAGAACTTCCGTGCTATGGAAGAACAGCTTGAGGGGTATAGCAACAGCGTGCGTTTTGTTATGAAAGAGTACGCTGAAGGCAGAATAACCGATAAAAACGGCAAAGCTTGCGGAAAGATATACGGACCGCTTTCTAAGGTTATCAGCGTGGAGGACAAGTACGTCAACGCAATAGAAACAGCACTGGCAGCCAATATTCAGCATATAGTTGTCGAGAACGAGGAAACCGCAAAGAACGCTATGTACGCCCTGAAAAAGGCGGAGGCGGGACGTGCCACGTTCTTCCCGGTTACTTCTATGCAACCGCAAACGGTGACTCACGAGATGGAGGAATCCCGAAAGTTTGACGGATTTGTTTCCTATGCGGACGAGTTGGTCGGTTGCGAAAGCAAATTCGATAATATAGTTTCTTCACTTTTGGGAAGGACTGTGGTCTTTGATAATATAAACAACGCGACAAAAATGGCTCAGGCTCTTAAATACAGAGTAAAGGTCGTTACACTTGACGGTCAGCAGATACAGGTTGGCGGATCCTTTACGGGAGGTTCGGTAAAGAGCCGAGGAAGCATTCTTTCCAGAAGCGGAGAAATAAAGCGTCTTGAGGAAGAAATAGTAAAGCTTGATAAGGCAATGAGCGAGCTTTCGCTTAAACTTAACGAGCTTGACAGAGGTGTTTCGGAAGCCGAAGAGGAAAGATCTTCGCTTGAAGATAAACGCAGGATTCTTGAGGTGATGAAGAGCGGTGAAACCACCGTTTTCGAACAGCTTAAAGCAAAGCTTGAAGCAAATAATACACTTGCGGATAAACTTAGAATTGATTACGGTAACGTGGTTGAACAGCGTCGCAGATACGAGGAAGAGGCTGAAGAACTGAAGAAACGAAGAAAAGAGCTTGAAGAAGCAGTTTCCGAAATCGGAGAATTCCGCAATAATAAAGATATAGAACGCGGAGAGCTTTTGGAAGAAAGCGAAAAGCTTGCCGAAGCACTGACAGAGTTGTATATTAAAATTGTGGGCATCGAAAAGGATATTGAAACAGAACAGACCTTTGTCAGCTCCAATAACGATAATATCGAAACCCTCAATGAGAATATAGCCGCCCAGATTACCAAGATGGAAAGCTATAAGCTCCAGATATCGACCTTTGAAAACTCTCAAAAAGAAAATAGGGAAGCACTTGCAAAGGGCGAAAAGCTTCTTGAAGAGCTTAACGCAAAGCGTGCAATTCTTGAAAATGACAGCTTTGAGTTTGAAAAGAAGCTCAGTGCAATGAATGCGAAGATCAGAGATAAGCGTTCCGAGCAAGAAAACGTGTTCAGAGAAAATACCAAGAACGAAAACAAGCTTAACGCACTGATAAATGAGCAGGATAAGCTTGCAACAAAGCTTTGGGACGACTATGAAATGACCAGAGCCGAAGCGGTTTCGCTTGGATATCCGCCTATAACTCAGGAGACACGCAGTGCAACCGCCTCAAAGCAGGTTGAGTGCCGCAATAAGCTCCGTGCCATAGGAAACGTGGACCTTGACGCAGTAAACAAGTATAAGGAAGTCAAGGAAAGATACGACTATATGGCAGGACAGATAAAAGACCTTACAGATTCCAAAAACGAGCTTGTAAAAATCATATCTTCTCTTGAAGGTGAGATGCGTACAGCCTTTATGGAAGCTTTCAACAGAATCAATGAAAACTTCGGTAAAACTTTTGCCGAGCTTTTCGGAGGCGGAACGGCGCAGGTTGTGCTTACCGATCCCGACGATGTGCTTTCCAGCGGCATAGAAATAATCGCAAATCCTCCCGGCAAGAAGATAAAGAGCCTTATGCAGCTTTCGGGCGGAGAACAGTCCTTTGTGGCTATTGCGCTTCTGTTTGCAATTCTTCAGGCTAACCCCACACCTTTCTGTATTTTCGACGAGATAGAAGCGGCACTTGACGAGGTCAACGTGGCGAGATTCTCCGAATACGTAAAGAGATATTCAAGGGGAACACAGTTTGTTGTTATTACTCACAGAAGAGGAACTATGGAAGCGGCAACACGCCTTTACGGTGTAACTATGCCCGAACGCGGAATATCAAAAGTCCTCGCTCTTAACGTGGACGATATAGCCAAAAAGAAGGGAGAAGACTGGGATGGCATTTTTGGATAAGCTGAAAAACGGCTTGCTTAAAACTAAAAACG
>JAFTLM010000366.1 GCA_017455945.1 Clostridia bacterium
CGTTCTCTCCGCCGCTAAACTATTATCCGACAAAACCAAAAAGGAGCTGTTAAAAAACAGCTCCTTTCACCTATCAATCCTATCTCGGTTTTAATTTTTAAACGCCAGCTTCATTTCCTCGGTCTTATCAGCGTCGCAGTTGACCTCCTCGGGGTCGAAGTAGGTGGGAACCACCTTCTTCATCGCCTCTTTTATCTTCCGCGAGCCTATCTCGTCCTTGGCACTCTCCACCGCGGTTCTGAGTATCTCCAGCTTGTCCTCGACCTCCTCACGCTTAAGCGGATGGTCGCGCTCTATAAAGATAAGCTTGTTTTCGGTCTTGTCAAGCTCCTCGTTCTTAATAAGCATTTCCTCGTAGAGCTTTTCGCCGGGGCGAAGTCCGGTTTCTATTATGTCGATGTCCTCGTAAGGGGTCAGCCCCGAAAGCTTTATCATATTTTCGGCAAGGTCAAGAATCTTGACGGGCTTGCCCATATCAAGCACAAACAGCTCGCCTCGTTTTGCAAACGAGCCCGCCTGCATCACAAGCTGACTTGCTTCGGGAATAGTCATAAAGTAACGGATAATTCTCTTGTCGGTAACGGTTACGGGACCCCCGTTTTCTATCTGACGTCTGAAAAGCGGAATAACCGAACCGTTTGAGCCCAGCACGTTTCCGAAACGCACTGCGGCAAAGGTTGTGTCGCTGTCGGTGCGGCACTGAATAACCATCTCGCACATTCTCTTGGAGGCTCCCATTATATTCGTGGGATTGACCGCCTTATCGGTGGAAATGAGTATAAACTTGGAAACGCCGTATTTTTCAGCCATATTGGCGGTATTGTACGTGCCCATTACGTTGTTCTTTATTGCCTCGCAATTACTGTGCTCCATAAGCGGAACGTGCTTATGTGCCGCCGCGTGGAACACGATTTCGGGTCTGTAGTGAGCAAAAACGCAATCCAATCTATCGGGGTCACGCACCGAGGCTATCTCAACCGACAAATCAAGCTCATCTCCGTATTTTCTGATAAGCTCCTGCTGGATATCGTATGCGTTATTTTCGTAAATATCAAGAATGATAAGCTTCTTGGGCGAGCATTTGGCAATCTGTCGGCAAAGCTCACTGCCTATTGAGCCGCCTCCGCCCGTCACCATTACGGTTTTGCCCGAATAAAACGCCCTTGTGCTGTCATCGGTAATGGCAAGAGAGTCTCTGAAAAGCAGGTCCTCCACCCTTATCTCTCTGAGCATCTTTTTTCCGTCCTCGGCGGCTCCGTCTATAGCCACGGGAACGTCGTATATTTTTATCTTACAGCCTGTCCCGGAATAGAAATCAAGAAGCTTTTTAGTCTCCTCGCCGCTCATTTTCGGCAGTGCGAGAACTATTTCCTCAACGGGAAGAACCTTCAATTTTTCTATGGTTTCTTCATTTTCGGGATAAACCCTGAGACCGTTTATGGTATTGCCCACCTTGTCGGCATCCGTGTCTATGAAGCAGAAGGGCTTATAACGCGAGCGTTTGTTGGTGATAAGCTCCTGAGCAAGAAGCGTACCCACGCCGCCTGCACCGACTATAGCCACGTTCACCTTGTTTTCGCAAGAGCTTTTTATGTTCTTGTTTCTCGTCTGCTGGTAGATAAATCTGTTTACAAGGGTAAGCAAGGAGTAGGCGGTAAAGACAAAAACCGTCTGCCATATGCCTATGTACATATCCACAGTGCTTCGGGAAAGTCTGGTAGCGAGAACAGAAACTACCGCCGCAATGGCATCCGCCATAACGATTTTCAAATAGGCTTTTGAATTTGCGTAACGCCACACGTTGTTATATATTCTGAAGCAAAAACGCACCGCCATGCCCACAACCAGAAAAATTGCAAAATTCAGCAGATAATAGCTCCAATTTTTAAGCATCACGGCTGTTGACGAACCGAGCATATATATTACTACCATCATAGCAAGATATACACAGGCAAAACACAGAGTATCTATGAGACATAACAGGATTTTTCTTTTGTTAAGCATAAAAACCTCCGGGAATTTTTATGGGCACACCTGTCCAATTTATATTTTCATTATACAACAAAGTTAATTTTTTGTCAAGTATATGTCGAATTTCCTCTTGATTTATTCCCATGAATGTGATATAATTTAGCAAACAAAGAAATTTATGCAATAACGGCGGAGAGAAATATGAAAAAACTTACCTATTCCCAATACATCGAAAAAGGTGTCGGATACATAGTTGACAGCAAGCTGCAAAAAGAATCGGTCGGTCTTCACAACCACGATTTTTTTGAAATCGAATTCATTCTTAACGCAAAAAATTCATACCACATCCTCA
>JAFTLM010000367.1 GCA_017455945.1 Clostridia bacterium
CGTAGGAGGAATAGCCTGCGGCAGCGGTGGTGGCCAGCTTCTTCTGGGGCAGCTTGCCGGGGGTGGTATCCGCAAAGGAGACACGGGGATCACCGCCGCCGGTGACGCGCATGGCCTGATGGACATAGACACGGCCGGACAGGGGATCACGGATACAGCCGCCGATACAGGTAGCCGCGCCGCCGAAGGGCTCGATCTCTGTGGGGTGGTTGTGTGTTTCGTTCTTGAAGAGGAGAAGCCAGTCTTCTTCCTTGCCCTCGATTTCAACCTTTATCTTGACTGTACAAGCGTTGATTTCTTCGGACTCGTCTATCTTGGGAAGCTTGCCGTTTACCTTAAGGTACTTTGTCGCTATTGTGGCAATGTCCATAAGGTTTTGGGGCTTGGTTCTGCCAAGCTCGTTTCTTGTTGCGATGTATCTGTTATATGCCGCCTCAAGGAGCTTGTCCTCAAACTCAACCTTGTCGATAGTTGTAAGGAAGGTGGTGTGACGGCAGTGGTCGGACCAGTACGTGTCTATCATACGGATCTCGGTGATAGTTGGGTCGCGCTTTTCTGAGGCGAAATAGTCGCGGCAGAACTTGATATCGTCTGCGTCCATAGCAAGACCGAGGGTCTTTACAAGCTCGGTGAGCTTTTCGTCGTCAAGAGAGATAAAGCCCTTGAGCGTTTCAACCTCTGTGGGAATATCGAACTTTGTAACGAGAGTTTCAAAGGTGTCAAGGGTAGCTTCTCTCGACTCCACGGGGTTGATAACGTGCTTTTTGATTTTCGCAAGCTCTTCTTCACTTACGTTTCCGTATACGAGATAGACTTTAGCTGTGCGTACCAGGGGCTTTTCGCCCTGGGAAATAATCTGGATACACTGTGCCGCGCTGTCTGCTCTCTGGTCGAACTGACCCGGAAGAAACTCAACGGCGAAGGCGTGGTTTGCGCCGCTTTCAAGCTCGTAGCTTACGTTATCGAGCTGGGGCTCGGAAAATACGTTTGCAACGCTCTGCTTGAAAAGTGCCTCGTCGATGTTTTCAACGTCATAGCGGTTGAAAAGTCGGATATTTTCAAGAGAGGATATTCCGAGGAATGATTTAATGTCAGCCGTCAGCGCACTTGCCTCGTGTGCAAGGCCCGGTTTTTTTTCAACATATACTCTGTATACCATATGTACTCCTATTGTTTTGTTTTTGGGTGTGCTTTTAAGAGGCTTCCCCTCAAGGGGAAGCTGTCGCGGTACGCGACTGATGAGGTGTAGGATGCGGAGCATCCGTGCTTTTTGGAGGTAACGCCCACTGCGGTGGGCTACACCTCATCCGCCTCGTATTCACTCGGCACCTTCTCCTCAAGGGGAAGGCTTTCGTAAACGTTATGCTCTTATTTTTTCAATGCGAGACGTGCACGCTGTCCTATATCGTTTCTGTAATATCCGTTTTCAAGCTTTATTTGCTTGGTTGCGGTATACGCTTTTTCGATTGCTTCTTCAAGGGTGTCGGCGATTGCCGTTGTGCCAAGAACTCGTCCGCCTGCGCTTAAGAGCTTGCCGCCCTCAAGTTTTGCACCCGCAACGTAGAAGTCTGCGTCTGTGCCTTGGGGAAGAGTTATTTCAAATCCGCTTTCGTATTTCTGTGGGTAGCCCTTGGAGGCGGTGATAACACAGCACGCGTGCTTGTTGCCGAATTTAACCAGGTCCTCTTTAAGCTCGCCCTTGCTTGTGGCAATCATTATCTCAAGCAGGTCGGTCTCAAGGAGAGGGAGAACCACCTGCGTCTCGGGGTCGCCGAAACGGCAGTTGTATTCAATTACCTTGGGTCCGTCGGGGGTGAGCATAAGTCCGAAGTAGAGACAGCCCTTAAAGGTTCTACCCTCTGCGTTCATTGCGTTCATTGTGTGAATGAAAATCTTCTCCATACACTCTGCGGCAATGGCGTCGGTGTAATAGGGGTTGGGAGCAACGGTACCCATACCGCCCGTGTTAAGACCCGTGTCGTTGTCGCCCGCACGCTTGTGGTCCATGGATGAAATCATGGGGATCACCACGTTTCCGTCGGTGAAGGAGAGCACCGATACTTCGGGACCGGTGAGAAATTCCTCAACCACAATCTTGCTTCCGCTTTCGCCAAAGGCTTTTTCAAGCATGATAGATTTTACCGCATCAACAGCCTCTTCTCTTGTCATGGCGATTATAACGCCCTTGCCGAGCGCAAGGCCGTCAGCCTTGATAACTACGGGAATTTTACAGCTTTCTACGTACTTAAGTGCGTCCTCGGAGCTTTCAAAAACCTCGTATTCCGCGGTGGGAATGTTGTACTTTTTCATAAGGTTCTTGGAGAAAACCTTACTTCCCTCAATGATAGCCGCGTTTTTGCGGGGACCGAAGCAGGGAATACCGATTTCCTCAAGCGCGTCTACCGCACCGAGAACCAGCGGGTCGTCGGGAGCTACAACGGCAAAGTCGATAGCGTTTGATTTCGCGAACTCAACAATTTTGTCGATGTCCTTCGCTCCTATAGCCACGCACTCGGCGTCTGCGGCGATACCGCCGTTGCCGGGGAGGGCATAGATTTTTTCGGCTTTGGGGCTCTTTTTAAGCGCCTTTATTATAGCGTGCTCGCGTCCGCCTCCGCCTACAACCATTATTTTCATATCAAAGTCCTCCGATTATTCGTAAATGGGGAACTGCTTGCAGAGGGCGTCTACGCCTGCGAGAGTTTCTTCCTTTGTGCCCTCGAAGTCACGAACGCTGTTTGCTATCCACTTTGCAATCTTAAGCATCTCTGCTTCCTTGAAGCCTCTGGAGGTTACCGCGGGAGTTCCGAGACGCACGCCGCTTGTGATGAATGGGCTTTGCGGGTCGTTGGGAACGGCGTTCTTGTTTGCGGTGATTCTCACCTCGTCAAGTCTGTGCTCAAGCTCCTTACCCGTGATGTCGGTATTGCGGAGGTCAAGAAGCATAAGGTGGTTGTCGGTACCGCCCGAAACAAGGTCAAGACCCTCTGAAAGAAGTGCATCCGCAAGGGTTGCGGCGTTCTTGACTATCTGGTGTTGATAAGCCTTGAACTCGTCTGTAAGAGCCTCACCGAATGCAACTGCCTTTGCGGCGATAATGTGCATAAGAGGACCGCCCTGCGTACCGGGGAATACAGCCTTGTCGATTGCCTTTGCAAGCTCCTCACGGCAGAGGATAAGACCGCCGCGGGGACCTCTGAGTGTCTTGTGAGTAGTGGTTGTAACCACGTCCGCATAGGGAACGGGAGAGGGATGCTCGCCTGCGGCAACAAGACCCGCGATGTGTGCCATATCAACCATAAGGTATGCGCCAACCATGTCGGCAATCTTGCGGAAGCGGGCGAAGTCAATGGTTCTTGAGTAAGCCGACGCGCCTGCAAGAATAAGCTTGGGCTTGCACTCAAGTGCCTTGGCTTCAAGAGCGTCGTAGTCTATACGACCGTTGTCGTCGGCAACGCCGTAGGGAACGATGTTGAAGTACTTACCCGAGATATTTACGGGCGAGCCGTGGGAAAGATGTCCTCCGTGAGCAAGGTTCATGGAAAGAACCGTGTCACCGGGGTTGAGAAGCGCGAAGAAGACCGCAAGGTTTGCGTTAGCACCGCTGTGGGGCTGAACGTTTGCGTGCTCCGCGCCAAAGAGCTTCTTTGCTCTCTCACGGGCAATTTCTTCAACTACGTCAACGTGAACACATCCGCCGTAGTAACGCTTTCCGGGGTAACCCTCTGCGTACTTGTTTGTAAGAACGCTGCCCGCCGCAAGAAGAACGGCTTTTGATACTATGTTCTCCGAGGCGATAAGCTCGATGTTGTTTCTCTGTCTGTTAAGCTCGAGAGTACACGCGTCGTATACCTCTCTGTCAAAATTCTGAAGTTCGTCAAAAAACATATATATTCTCCTTTGTGTTGTAATGGGGAGGCGGTCGCTTTTTGGAAAAAGCTCCGCAAAAACTTTTCGAAAATTTATTTTAGGGTTGGGTGCCACTTAATTTTATTTTGTGCGATTACTGATTGGTAACTTTGCACCAACGATTTGGAGCTTTTTGCTGTGTGCAGAAAAATGGAGGTGTTTAGCCGACATTTTTCGAATTGCGACAGTTGTGTTTGCGCCAATACAATCACGTGAATGCCGAAGGCTGTTGCCCGCACCGGCAGGTGCTTAGTGGTGGAACAGTCTCATTCCTGTGAACGCCATGGTCATGCCGTACTTGTTGCAGCAGTCGATAACCACGTCGTCGCGGATAGATCCGCCGGGCTCTGCGATGTAGGAAACACCGCTCTTCTTTGCACGCTCGATGTTGTCGTCAAAGGGGAAGAATGCGTCGGAACCGAGTGCAACGCCTGTGATAGTGTCAAGGTAAGCTCTCTGCTCCTCGCGTGTGAAGGGCTCGGGCTGCTTGGTGAAATACTTCTGCCAGTTGCCGTCAGCGCAAACGTCCTCTTCGTTCTGGTTGATGTAGCCGTCGATAACGTTGTCACGGTCGGGTCTGCCAAGCTCTGCCTTAAAGGGAAGAGCGAGAACCTTGTCGCTCTGGCGAAGGAACCATGTGTCAGCCTTGCCGCCCGCAAGTCTTGTGCAGTGATCTCTCGATTGCTGACCCGCGCCAACGCCGATAGCCTGTCCGTCAACTGCGAAGCAAACCGAGTTGGACTGTGTGTATTTAAGTGTGATAAGGGCAATGATAAGGTCGCGCTTTGCGCTTTCGGGGAACTCCTTGTTCTCTGTAACGATATTGGAGAGAAGCTCGCGGTTTATCTCAAAGTTGTTTCTGCCCTGCTCAAAGGTGATTCCATACACCTGCTTGTGCTCGATGGGTGCGGGAACGTAGTTTTCGTCAATCTTTACGATGTTGTAAGCACCCTTCTTCTTGGACTTGAGGATTTCAAGTGCTTCGGGTTCGTATCCGGGAGCGATGATACCGTCGGAAACCTCGCGCTTGATCATAAGTGCTGTGGTAACGTCGCAGACGTCGGAAAGAGCGACCCAGTCGCCGAAGGAGCACATTCTGTCGGTGCCTCTTGCTCTTGCGTAAGCACAAGCGAGAGGAGACTCGTCAAGCCCCTCGATGTCGTCAACGAAGCAAGCCTTTTTAAGCTTCTCCGAGAGGGGGAGACCGATAGCCGCCGAAGTGGGGCTTACGTGCTTGAAGGAAGCAACTGCGGGCATACCGAGAGCTTCTTTTATCTCTTTAACAAGCTGCCAGGAGTTGAATGCGTCAAGGAAGTTGATGTAACCGGGTCTGCCGTTGAGAATCTCGATGGGAAGCTCTGAGCCGTCTGCCATAAAGATTTTTGAGGGCTTTTGGTTGGGATTACAGCCGTATTTGAGTTCAAATTCTTTCATTGTATGTACCTCACACGTTTTTATTTACTATTCTTGTGTCGGCTTCGCCTGTGGCGATGTCGATATATCTTACAAACAAGGAAACCTTGTTGTCCTTGTTGAGATTTGTCCATATAAGGTCTGTGAGCGTGTCGATATCCACGTCGGGAAGCTCAAGTGTCTTGGGCTCGCCCTCAAAGGAGGGAAGGGGATTGCCGTCACCGTTGTAGGTGTGGATAAACTTTGCCTTGCCCGCAATGGGGTTGGAGTAAGCGTATGTAAATCTTTCGCATGAGCTGTCGTCGCCCTCTGCGCTCTTGAGGATAGACATTGCGTAGTTTATGTCACCGTTCTCGCGGTGGATGATACCCGAGATTCTGGGGGTAAAGTTGGGCTTGTCGTCCTCAAACTCTCTTGTTCTGAGTGCCTGCTCAAAGGTCATCTGCTTGTCCATAAGGTCGTAGATGGTGTCGGTCTGGTCGCCGTTTGTGACGATGGTC
>JAFTLM010000368.1 GCA_017455945.1 Clostridia bacterium
GAAAAGGGTATCTCCTTTGCGGCGGGGGCTTCGGATTACTACTACGAGCTTCAATCGGTACAGGGACTTGGTACACTCATAGACTGCTTTATAACGGTGGATAAGCTGGTTTATATGGACAAGCTTACCACTCTTGAAGAGCTGCTGGCGGCGACAGACGCCAACTTTGTCGGATACGAACGGCTTCGCGCGCTTTGTCTCTCGGTAGACAAATACGGAAGCGACACCCCACACTCAAACTATCACGCAAAAAGAATCACCGAGACCTACGCAAAGCTGATTCAGGAAAAAAGCCGCCCATACTTCGAGCGTGAAGGGCTGTTTCTTGAGCCCTGCCTCCAGAGCGACACCTGGCATCTCAAGTGGGGCAAAATATTCGGTGCCACCCCCGACGGCAGGCTTGCGGGAGCTCCCTTCTCCCACAACACACGCCCCTCTGTGGGTGCCTGCAAAAACGGGCTTACGGGTATGCTCAACTCAATACTCTCAATTCCCTTTGAAAACTATATGTCGGGCTCATTGAACGTGGACCTTCAGAAAAAGGATTTCGAGGGAGAAAAGGGGCTTGATATATTCTCCGCCCTTTTCGGAAGCTATTTCAACCGCGGCGGTCTGCACGCTCAGGTCAGCGTAAACAACGCCGACGAGCTTATAGACGCCAAGGAAAATCCCGACCTGCACCGCGACCTGCGTGTGAGAGTAACCGGCTACAGCGGTGTTTTCGTTGACATTTGCGAAGAACTTCAGAACGATATAATTGAAAGGACGCTGAAAGAAAGATGAAAAAACTTCTTATTGCCGACAAAAAGCTGGAGGTGGCAAACGTCTGCCTCGGGGCTATGAATTTCGGAAGCACGACAGATAAAAAATCCTCCTACGACGTACTTGACGCCTATATCGACCGAGGCGGAAACTTTATCGACACCTCCAACAACTACGCACACTGGGCGGGCACGGGAGACGAAAGCGAGACGCTTTTGGGAGAATGGCTCCGCGACAGAAAGTGCCGCGACAAGGTGATTATTGCCACCAAGGTGGGCTTTGACCGCCACGGCGAGGGTGCGGGATTGAAAAAGGAACAGATAGAATATTGGTTCGACCGGAGCCTTAAAAAGCTTGGCACAGACTACATAGACCTTTACTACGCTCACGTTGACGACCCGAACACACCCCTTGAGGAGACTATGGCGGCATTTGACAGCCTTGTGAAAAAGGGAAAAGTACGCGTGCTTGGCGGAAGCAATTACGATACGTGGAGATTTGCGGAAGCGAATATGACCGCAAAAGAAAAAGGGCTTACACCCTATTCTGTAATGCAACAGAGATTTACATATCTTAACGTAAGAGGCGACGCCGTACCCAAATATCCCTTTAACGAGTTTGTGAACCGCGAGCGTCTGCGTTTCCTCGCAAGCAAAAATATTCCCCTTGTGGCGTACTCCTGTCTGGCAAAGGGCGGGTACGAGGTGCCCGAAAGAATGCCCGCCGAGAACATTCTCGGCGAACGCCTTGAGTTCCTCAAAAAGATGGCGGCTGACAAAGACGTAAGTGCCACCGCGCTTGTGGTTGCGTGGCTGACAAACCTTTACAGAGTCGAGGGGTATCCCGTGGTTATCCCCCTCTTCGCCTCTTCAAAGGTTGCTCACTTCCTTGAAAACTTGGACGGAGCCGAAATTGCCCTTTCGGACGAAGAACTGAACGCACTTTGCAAGGCATAGGTAAATGATATGGCAAACAACCCTCTTTTCAAATTTGACGTAGACACCGAGCTTCTTGTGGGTATCGGGCGTCTCTCACCCATTCTCGGCTTTGATTTTGGCGAAGAAATCACGGTAAAGGCAGAAAAATCCGACAAAAACGGTGTTACGCTAAAAAACGGAAAAGCTGTGATATATTACACAAGAAAAAGTATCTTCTTCCGCGAGCTTGGCATCCTTGCGGAAACCGCAAAAACAAAAGACGAGTTTGAAATTTTTGAGGACTGCTTCTTTGTGGAGCTTTCCACAATGATAGACGCCTCCAGATGTGCCGTTCCTACGGTAAAATCAATGTTCAGGCTTATAGACAGGCTTGCTCTTATGGGCTACAATATGGCAATGCTCTACACCGAAGACACCATTGAGCTTGAAAACCGTCCCCACTTCGGTTATATGAGAGGTGCGTACACAAAGGACGAACTTCGTGC
>JAFTLM010000369.1 GCA_017455945.1 Clostridia bacterium
TAGGGACATTCTCTTTGCCTCATTTCTTTACGAGAATCTGATTTCTCAGGTTATCGCAAAAATACTCGACAAAATATTCTTTTGCAAATTCCTTTATTTTTTCCGAATTACGGTCCTCATATCCTGTTATTGACATCAGAGCCGACAACTCGGTTATAAGTTTTTTCAAGTCCATCAATTGTTACCTTTCTCCGCCATTGTGTTTATTATGTTCTTAAATATAGTTCCCCGTTCTTCGAAATTTCTGAAGGCATCAAAGCTGGCACAGGCAGGAGACAAAACGACAACGTCCCCCTCTGCGGCAAGATTTTTTGCGGTCTCCACAGCCTCAAAGAAATCGGGTTTTATAAGTATGGTTATTTCGCTTTCAGCAAAATATTCCGAACGTCTGATGGCGGCGTTTATTGCCTCTCTCGTGGCACCTGTCAGTACCACCGCTTTTGCTCTTTGACACAAAACGTGACCCAGGCTGTCAAACGGAACACGTTTATCATAACCACCGCAAATTAAAATCGGTTTCTTTTCCCCGAAAGAAGATATTGCGGCAATAGTTCTTGTGGGACTGGAGTCTATAGAGCTATTGTAATACTTAACTCCGTTTATTTCTCTGACGAACTCCATTCTGTGCTCGACCCCGCCAAATTCGACGGCAACCTTGCGTATACTGTTATACGATACAAGCCCGTCAAGCAAGGCTATCGCTGTCATATAATTTTCAAGATTGTGTCTGCCAACCAGCCTGATATCGGAGGTTTTTGCCATTACTCTGCCCAGAGTTCCGTCGCTGAGTATAACCTCTCCGCCACTCTCAAATATAGCTTTCTTTCCGTGACCCTCGTCACATATCTCGTGAAAAGAAGTTTTTTTGGATGAGACAAGGGTGACGCTTGGCATATCCTGTGCTATTTTCAAGGTTTCGGCGCACTCACCGTTAGTAACCAATCTGTCAAGTCCTGTGCCTCTGCAGATATTCTTTTTACATTCGATATACTCATCCATATCGGTATGCCAATCAAGGTGGTTGGGCGAAATATTGGTTATTGCGGCACGGTAAGGCGTATATTTCATAGTTTTAAGCTGAAAGCTTGAAAGCTCCACCACCGCATAATCCTTCGATGTCATTTCTCCAACCAGCGGGAGAAGCGGTGCCCCTATATTTCCGCCAACGTAAACACGGCTTGCACCCTTTTTGGCAAGCTCTGTTTGAAGAATCATATACGTAAGAGTGGTAGTGGTGGTTTTTCCGTCACTTCCTGTTATGGCTATGACGCGTGCCGGGGTCAATTCAAAAAACAGCTCCATTTCCGAGGTCAAAACTGCACCGCCCTCAACCGCATTGGCTATCGAAGGAACGTCATCCCTGATTCCCGGGGTTCTGAAGATATAATCCCCTTCCACAACGTCGAGATATCCTTCTCCGCCGACAAACTTAACACCTTTTTCGTTATATTCTCTTGCTTCTTTTCCAAGCTCGGTCCAGGGCTTCTTATCATAGACTGTTATGTCGGTTACGCCGAGATCAAGCAAAAACTTGACAAGCGGAACGTTGGATTTTCCCAATCCGAGAACAGCTACCTTACTTACTTTCAAATTTTCAAGGAGTTCGATGTTTTTCATGGCTCTATTCCTCTCTAAAAAATTAACACAGATATTTCACGTCATAATTATATATTATTATATACTATTTTACCGCTATATTCAAGTGAATTTCGCTAAAATTTACGAAAAGATAAAAATATTTTTATTTTCCCCCTTTTCAAATCGCTCAAAATCTGTTATAATTATATTTGGATATTTATGTACAGTTACAATACATCATCGAAAGGATATTTATCAGTGGCTACAAACAAAAGCAAACAAGAATACGGAAATCAAAGTATTACAGCCCTTAAAGGTGCGGACAGAGTTAGGAAACGCCCCAGCGTTATCTTTGGTTCGGACGGACTTGAGGGGTGTCAGCACTCTTTTTTTGAAATTCTTTCCAACTCGGTTGACGA
>JAFTLM010000037.1 GCA_017455945.1 Clostridia bacterium
GCGGCTGAAGAGCTTGAAGCCCCCTCTGTGGAGGCTCTTGAATATACGGTTCTTGAAAAAGAGAAAAAGGGATTCCTCGGAATCGGTGCTTGCGACGCTAAGATTCTCGCAAGCTACACAAAGAGCGGCATTGAAATTGCCGTTGACTTTATCAAAACCATTCTCGCCGATATGAACATCGAGGCTACAGTAACCCTCGCCGATGCTGACAACGCTGATAAGCAGATCAACATCGAGGGTGCAGAGGTAGGTGCACTTATCGGTCATCACGGCGAGACAATGGACTCGCTCCAGTACCTTGCAAACCTTGCCGCCAACCAGAAGGTAAACGGCGAGAAGCGTGACTTTGTCAAGCTTATCGTTGACATCGAGGGCTACCGTGCAAAGAGAGAGGAAACTCTCCGTGCACTTGCCCGCAGAATGGCTGACAAGGTTATAAAGTACAAGAAGAGCGTTATGCTTGAGCCTATGAACCCCTATGAGAGAAGAATCATTCACTCCGAGGTTCAGAACATCAAGGGAGTTTCCACAAACTCCATCGGCTCGGAAAACAACCTCACGGTTGTTATCTTCCTGGAAGAGAAATAAAAAAACTAAAAGCGACTGTCATCGGACAGTCGCTTTTGTTTTATCATATTGCATATTCAATCATTCATTTATATACTTTTCCAACGCTTCAATGCCTACTCTGTCTATTGCCGCACCGAGACGCTCCTTGGGTTCGCCGTTTTCCTTATACCAAAGCATAACCTTTTCTATAACGTCGGGCACCTGCTCCTCGCTGTAAAGCCCCGAAAGCAGAGTTCCCATTCTTCTCGTCTTGCCCCAGGTTCCGCCAACGTATATCCTGCAAGCAGACACCGCCTCTTTGGGCACCGCGCCGAATGGGCATTTTCCTACACAGACGCCGCATTTCGTGCATTTGTTCCTGTCGGTCACCGCCTTGCCGTCAACCACCGAAACAGCCTTTGACGGACAGCCCGCGGCTACGGCACAGACCTTGCACCCCCGACATTTTTCGGTGTCAAGCTCAAACACTCTGCACCCTTCCACGCCCACGTCGTTAAGGCTGGGCTTCATACAGCTGTTGGGACATCCTCCGACGCCTATTTTGAATTTATGAGGCAGCTTTATATCCTTCATTCCCACGTAAAAACGCTCGTGAATGACCCTTGCCAAAGCCTGGGTATCAATATTTCCGTAAACGCAAGTAGTTCCTTTGCAGGCGGTAATCGGGCGAACCTTCGCTCCCGTTCCGCCGAAAGAAAGCCCCCTCTCCGCCATAAACGCCTCGGCTTCGGGAATCTTTTCAAAAGGAATCCCCACTATTTCAGCCGAAAGCCTGGCTGTAAAAATAACGCTTCCGTTACCGAATTTTTCGGCACAGTCGGCAAGCGCCCTCAGCTCCTCGGGAGAAAAATTGCCGCCAACCGACACTATTCGCCCCGAAAAGCACTCGCTTCCTCTGTTGAGAAGGAAACCTCTCCCCTTTACAGACGTTATATCTTCTTTTGAAATTCCCATACCAAACACTCCTTTAACAGATTGACACGTACCCGATTTTATGATACAATTAGGTTACTACAATTATATCACCGCAACGCTTTGTTGTCAAGAACGGAAACAGAATGAAAAGAAAAATTTTAGTTGTTTTAATAGCTGTCCTTTGCTTGTGTTCGCTCTTTTCCTGCCAAAAAAGCAGAGAAAGCACCTCGGACGGCAATTCGATTGAACTGACCGACGCCCTGGGCAGACAGGTGTCGGTGCCCAAAAATCCCAAGCGTGTAGCCGCACTTTTGGGAAGCTTTGCCGACGTGTGGGCACTTGCGGGAGGCGAGCTTTGTGCCTGCCCCGAGGACGCCTGGGAGGACTTCGGGCTTGACCCCGAAGGGGCAACAAACTTAGGCGGAGCCCACTCTCCGAGCCTTGAACTGCTCATTTCTTCAAATCCCGAGCTGGTTATTGCAAGTGCCTCCACCGCCTCAAACGTGGAGATGGCGGACACATTGGACAGGCTTGGAATTGCCACCGTCTATTTTGACGTTGACAACTTTGAGGATTACTTGAATATGCTTGACGTCTGCACCGACATCACGGGCAGAAAAGACCTTTACGAAAGGCACGGCACAGCCCTTTTGGAAGAGATAAACGACATAAAAGCCGAGCTTGAAGATGCCGAAATTCCTGCCGAACAGCGTAAAATACTGCTTGTCAGAGCCTCGTCAAGCTCACTTAAGGCAAAGGGCAGCCGCGGCACGGTCCTCGGCGAGATGCTCTGTGACCTGGGGTGCGTCAACATCGCCGACGGCTCCTCTGCCCTGCTTGAAAACCTCAGTGCGGAAAGCATTATGGCAAGCGACCCATACCGCATTTTCGCGGTAACTATGGGCGACTCCGCCTCGGCTGAAAAAGCCCTCCTTTCGCTGATAAACGGTAACCCCGCCTGGGCGGAGCTTTCGGCGGTAAAAGCGGGGCGAGTGCACGTTATGGACAAAAAACTATTCAATCTCAAGCCGAACGCCGCCTGGGCAGAGGCTTACAGGGTGCTTTATGAAATACTTACCGAAACACAATAAAAAAACAGCCCTGCTCTACGCAGTCGGTGTAGCTTTCGCCATTTTTTCGGCATTTTTCGGCTTCCTTTCGGGCAGTACTGAGGTGTCGTTTTCGGACATATTCGACGGACTTTTTGGCAACAGCGACACCGTGGGAGCACGAATATTCGAGTTCGTCAGGCTTCCCCGAACCTGTGCCGCGCTCCTTTGCGGCTCCGCCCTTGCAGTGTCGGGTGCGGTCACCCAAAACGTGCTTAACAACCGCTTGGCGTCTCCAAGCATCATCGGAGTAAATTCGGGTGCGGGACTGGCGGTAACGCTATGTACCGCCTTTGGAATTATAGGCGGCTGGCGGGTTTCGCTCTTCGCTTTTCTCGGTGCTTTGGCGGCTGTCTCCATTATCAGCCTCGGTGCGAGAAAATGGGGTGCCTCGGAGGGAACGGTCATTCTTATGGGCGTGGCTATGAACAGCCTTCTGGGAGCGGTAAGCGAGGCTATTGTCACGCTCAAGCCCGAAGTAAGCGTGTTTTCGGCAGATTTCAAATCGGGCGATCTTTCGGGGGCAACCCTTGACCGGCTCTTGCCTGTGTTTGTCATAATTCTCTTCTCGCTTGCTCTATTGATACTCCTTTCGCCGCACTTAGAGCTTCTCTCTATGGGCGACGGCACCGCGACGGCTCTGGGGCTTAACACAAGGCTTATGCGGCCGATTTTTCTCGTCCTCGCCGCGCTTCTCGCAGGAAGTGCCGTAAGCGTGGGCGGACTTATATCTTTTGTGGGGCTTCTCGTTCCTCACGCCCTGAAACGGCTGGCAATAACGCAGACAAGGCATCTTATTCCCCTCTGTGCCCTGTTCGGTGCGGGCTTCGTCACCCTCTGCGACACCCTGGCGAGAACGCTCTTCGCTCCCTACGAAATTCCCGTAGGCATTATCCTCGCCTTTATCGGCGCTCCCATATTCGTGGCAATTTTAATCGGCAAAAAGAGGTGATCGAAATGCTTGAAATTCGGAACATAACCTCGGGATACAACAAAAAAACCGTCCTCGACGGGCTGTCGCTGACCCTTTCGGGCGGTGAGCTCACCTCTGTCATCGGTCCCAACGGCTGCGGAAAAAGCACGCTCTTGAAAACCCTGTCGGGGCTGATTCCCCACACAAACGGGCAGATTCTCATTGACGGCGTACCGCTTAACACCTTAAACAAAAAGGAAACGGCAACGAAAATTTCATATCTTGCCCAAGAAAAAAACTGTCCCGACATGACGGTGGAACAACTGGTGCTTCACGGCAGATTTTCACGCCTGGGATTCCCCTTCGCCTACTCGGACACCGACAGAGTGGCGGCAGAGAAAGCGATGGACAGGCTTGGAATTTTGCCACTTGCCGAAAGCCCCCTATCTTCGCTTTCGGGCGGTACGAGACAAAAGGCATACGTTGCCATGGCGTTGGCTCAGGACACAGACTACATACTTCTCGACGAGCCCGCTGCCTACCTGGATATTTCGGCTCAGCTTGAGCTTATGCGTTTGTTGAAGGAGCTTGCCGCAAGCGGCAAAGGCATAATAGCCGTTATGCACGACCTGCCCCTGGCGTTCTCATTTTCGGACAGAATTCTCGTTATGAGCGACGGCTCTGCGGCGGCTGTGGGAAGCCCCGAAGAGCTCTGCTCGTCGGATACGCTTCAAAAGATTTTCGGCGTTTCGCTTACCTGCGACAGCCAAACCTACAAATACGTTTATTAAGAGCCTGTTTTTTTCAAAAAAATGAAAAAATTTTTTCAAAACATATGTACAAAACGCAAATTTTGTGGTAAAATATTTCTGTTGGAAATTTAGTTGAATTTCAAAGGAGTTTGATTATGAAAAAAGTTTACGAAGGAAAAACAAAAGACGTATATTCCCTTGACAACGGCAACGTGTTGCTCAAGTTCAAGGACGATTGCACCGGAAAAGACGGCGTGTTCGATCCGGGCGAAAACAGCGTAGGACTTAAAATTGACGGTATCGGAAAGGCTAACCTTGAGACCTCGGTATACTACTTTGAGCTCTGCAAGAAAGCGGGCATCAAGACCCATTACGTAAGTGCAGACGTTGAGAACGCAACTATGGAGGTTCTCCCCGCAGAGTGCTTTGGTAAGGACAAGGGCGGAAACGGACTTGAGGTTATCTGCCGTCTTGTAGCTACGGGTAGCTTTATCCGCAGATACGGCGAGTACATCAAGAACGGCACAGTGCTTGAGGGAGGTTACGTTGAGTGCACCTTCAAGAACGACGAAAAGGGCGATCCCCTTGTAACAGGCGAAGGTCTTGTAGCTCTCGGTATTATGACAGCCGAGATGTTTGAGAGCCTTAAGGCACAAACGCTTGCTATTACAAAGATCGTTGCCGACGACCTTAAGACCATAGGTCTTGACCTTTGGGATATCAAGTTCGAGTTCGGTTACAACAACGGTGAGGTTATCCTTATCGACGAAATAGCTTCCGGTAACATGAGAGTATA
>JAFTLM010000370.1 GCA_017455945.1 Clostridia bacterium
ACCGTACTTTTTGCTTATATCCTCTTTCACTTCGGCAAAACCGAATGGGTCAAGGTATTCAAGACTGAGGTTTTCAAGCTCCTGTTTTATCTTCTGCATACCGAGACGGTGAGCCAAAGGTGCATACACCTGCATTGTCTCCAGTGCCGTTACTCGGCGTTTTGCATCGGGTTTAACCCCGAGAGTACGCATATTATGAAGTCGGTCGCAGAGTTTAATAAAGATAACCCTTATATCCTTGGACATTGCCAACAGCATTTTTCTTATGCTTTCGATATGGGCTTCTTCCTTATCCTCTATTTTCATCATAACTATTTTGGTAAGTCCGTCAACAAGCATTGCCACATCTGCACCAAAACGTTTTTTTATGGTGTCGAGGTCGGTTTTTGTTCCGCAATCCTCAACCGTATCGTGCAAAAGAGCCGCACATATTGAATCGGTATCAAGCCCAAGCTCGGCAACCGTTTCGGCAACCGCTATCGGGTGCGATATATAAGGGTCTCCGCTGACACGAAATTGACCTTCGTGCAAGCCTTTCGCATACTCATAACAGCCTATTATTTTCTCTATATCGTAGCGTTCTTCGTTTTTTGAAAGTATTTCGAGAAGTTTTTTCACTTCTCCGGCATTTTGTATCATATACTTCCTCCTCTCCGAGGTTATTTCTGCCGTGCTTTAAGTTTGGTAAGCAAGACCGATTTTTCAAGGTCAACCTTTTCCGACACGTTATTTACCGTATACTCTATTAAACCATTGCCATCACGCTTTATATTACACAGACCCATTTCGTCAAGTATATCAAGGATAACGAACAGTTTAATCTGATTTATTTTTTCTCCCACCGCGGATTTAAGGCGGGATTCGGAAACACACGTACTTTTTTCCGAAAGCAACACTCTGTAAACGATAGCAAAATCATTCCTGTCGGGCACCACACTCTCGTCCTTCGAAAAGTCTGCACCGTTAATTATATCTATGTAGCGTTGATTTGCCTCTTCTTCTTTTACCCTTATGCTTTCGGCACGTCTTATGTCGCGGATTACAAGCTGTACACTTCGATAATTGTTATACTCGTTTATATCGAGGTTAAACATAATATCAATCTTTTCTCCTCTTGTGTAATTAAACACCTCATAGTCTGCACCGAACATTATGGCGTTAAAAACGGCACCGTCCTTTTCAAAAACAAACTTAACGTGCTTTCCGCCCTTAAGTGCGGTGTTTTTAACCACTCTCACGTCATTCATATAAAACAGGGGCGTGGGATTCTCGGCACAAACGGCTCAAGGAGGGCAATATCCTCGGCACATTTCATATTTACATCGGATGCCTCAAGCTGGCAGTCCGCCTCAATCGTAACAACCCACATACCCTCGGTTTCTATACTTCTTACGTATTCGTTTACAGACCGTCTGAAATCGTCTACGTCTGCACGTGTAATAGACAAACCTGCCGCAAGCTCGTGACCTCCGAACTTGACCAGATATTCACCTGCGTGGCTTAACGCCTCCACAAGATTCACACCGCAGGCACTTCTGCCCGAGCCTCTTCCCACGTCAAATCCACTTCCGCTGTTTTCTTCGTCGTCAAAGGTTATAAGAATCGACGGAAGCCCGTACCTTTCGACCACCTTGGATGCCACTATACCTATAACTCCCGGGTGCCACGTATCTCCGCTTACGACTATAACTCTGTCTTTTTCAAAGTCGTGAGTCTTTTCAACGGCACTGAACACCTCTTCGAGAATTCTTTGTTCTTCATCCTGGCGGCTTTTATTGTATTCGCCAAGCAACTCGGCAAGAGATTCGGCGGTTTCGTATTCATCCTCTTCAGACAGCAACAAAAGCTCAACCGAACTTGATGCACGGGCTATTCTTCCCGAAGCGTTCAATCTCGGTGCTATATTGAAGCTTATGGTCGAAGAGTTGCATTTTTCTATAGGTATTCCGGCTTGCTCAAACAGTGCCTTTATTCCCGGACGCGGATTGCGTCTGATTTTCATCAATCCGAAATGAATTATGTTTCTGTTTTCGTCAAGCACCGGCATAACGTCGGCTATAGTTCCCAGCGTGGCAAGGTCGGAATATTTTTCATACACGTTTCTTATTGCAAGATTTCTGTCCCCCGTAAAAGTCATTTCAAGTGCGGTAACCAGCTTGAAGGCTACTCCCACTCCCGCCAAGTCGCAAAAAGGATATTCCGAATCCTTTCGGTGCGGATTGACAACGGCACAGGCATTGGGAAGGACCTCTCGGCATTCATGGTGGTCTGTGAGGACCACGTCTATTCCAAGCTCACGTGCACGGTCGATTTCCGCCACTGCGGTAATACCGGTATCTACGGTTATTATAAGGCTTACTCCTTTTTCCGCCAGATTTTCTATTACCGACGAGCTCATTCCGTAGCCCTCGGCAAATCTGTCCGGGATATAATATCCCAGCTTCATATCGGAATCAAGCTGTTCAAGATACAAAAACAGCAACGACGTTGCCGACACTCCGTCCACATCGTAGTCACCGTATATCGCCACGTTTTCACCGTTCTCCACAGCCTTGACAATGCGGTCAACAGCCTTTTGCATATCGGGCAATCTGAACGGGTCGTAAATACTAAGTCCGTTTTTCTGAATAAAATCCTCTGCTGCTTCAACCGTACGGCAACCTCTGCGATACAGCATTTTTGCACAGGCGGAGGAAACACCGACAGATTGACACATTGCATTTATGCACTCAAGAAACTCAGCGTTTTCGCCAAGATTCGCAACACTCCATTTTTTCATCATTCACCTTCGTTTTCTATAACTCTTACAATTTCAACGTCACATCTTTTTTTATTGACAAAGCCGGAATACAATCCCACCCCGACAAATGTCAACAAAAATCCCACAATCATACTTACGTAGCTATAGGTTTCGTTTTCCCACAAGGAATCGGCAAGAAAGAACGCAGCTATGGCTATAACTACGGGAAGCAAAAAAACGATTGCCGAATAGAACAGCACTCTTCCCGAGGACGAGGTTATCTCCACCGCATCTCCGACTTTTGCCCCCACGCGGTTTGACGCCTTGGCATTAAATTTGCGGTTTCCGCCCGTCAGGGAGCATATGCTGCACCCCTCTCCTGTTTCATTTTTATGACAGCCGTCACACGCTGATTTCCTTTCCACCTCTACAACGGCAACATCCCCGTCTGTGCTTATAACCTTTGCTTTTGTAAGCATATTTCCTCCGTTCAAACTTGTTTTGGTGCGAATCGCTCCATTATTTTCAGGGCAACTTTTATTCCGTCAACGGCAGCACTGGTAATTCCGCCCGCATATCCCGCACCTTCTCCCGCAGGGTATATTTTATCGTTACCCACCGCGGTCATCTCTTGGTTTCTCTTTATGGTCAGCGGTGCCGAAGTTCTGGTTTCCACTGCGGTAAGCACTGCGTCGTGAACCGAAAAGCCCGACAGCTTTTTGTTAAAATCAACAAATCCGCACCTCAGATTTTCCGTCACGAATTTTGGGAAAACCCGACTTATGTCAGAGGTTTTACAGTTGCCGTTCATATAAGTGGGAAGTACCCTTTGCGGTTCGTTTACACATTTTCCCGCAAGAAAATCTCCCATTGTCTGGCAAGGTGCCGTATAGTCTCCGCCGCCAAGTGAGAAAGCTTTTCTTTCCAGTGTTCTTTGAAATTCGATTGCCTCCCTCACGTCTCCCGAAAAGTCATTCGGTGATACGGAAACGGCAACTGCGGAATTGGCGTTCCTTCCGTCTCTGGCGTAGGAGCTCATTCCGTTTACCACCACTCCGCCTTCCTCGGACGCCGCCGCAACCACTTCGCCCCCCGGACACATACAAAAGGTATAAACGCCTCTGTCGCCCTTGGTATAAGAAAGATTATACTCTCCCTTACCCAATTTCTCGTGCCCCGCAAAATCGCCGAACAGGGCTTTATCTATATCACTTTGAAGGTGCTCCACACGCACCCCCACGGAAAAGGGCTTAGGTGCTATATCAAAGCCTTTTTCAAGAAGCATCTCATAGGTATCTCTGGCACTGTGCCCGACTGCAAGGACGCAAGTACCGCATTTGATATCACCGCAAGAGGTCTTTGCCACAAGCCCGCTTTCCTTTTCTTCAATGGCATCGAGCCTGCAATTATACACAAGCCGTCCACCAAGGAGTTCTATTTCCTTAAGTATATTGGAAACCACCTTGCGAAGTATATCGGTTCCTATATGCGGCTTTGCCTTCACCAAAATATCCTCGGGCGCCCCGAACTCAAAGAACGTCTTAAGAACAAAATTGCAATTTGAGTCATTGATACGTGTAACCAGCTTTCCGTCAGAAAAAGTCCCCGCACCGCCTGCTCCGAACTGGATATTAGTTGAAGTATTGAGAATTTTGGTTTTATAGAATTTATCCGTCTCGCGAACTCTTTCTTCAACAGAACCGCCTCTGTCTATGATTACGGGATTATATCCGTTCTTCGCCAGCAAAAGGGCTGCAAACATACCGCAGGGTCCCATTCCCACAACAAGCGGAGGTGCGGAAAGAGGTTCTGTTCCGAATATAACATCGAGATTTTCCTCGTTTTTTACCTTCACCGAGTTTTTGGCAAGACACTTGCTGTCTGCCGACACGGGCTGTTCGGCAAACGCAACGACAGAACAAACCATACGTATATCCTGTCTTTTGCGTGCATCCACAGACTTTTTATAAAGGCGAAAATGAAGCTGTGCAGGAGCAACTCCCACACGCTTCATTCTTCGCATGGCACAATCTATTATCTCGTCTTCATTACAGGTAAACGGAAGCGAGATGTTTGATATGACAAATGATTTTGCACTTATTTTTCCCATATTCACCCCGGGTTATCCAAAGTGTCTGACCCGTCTCCACTTACATTATCGCTTTGAGCAGGAGGCAACAGTTCATTGCCTTCGTTTTTCACAGGTTCTTTGGGCTCCTTGATATTGGAAATAATAAGCCATATAACAAACGCAATAACAACACAGACGATCATCGCGGCTATATTTTGCTTTTTGGCAGATTTTTCCGAATAGCCATCGTTTCCGTCTTCACCGTTTTCGGATACTGCCTTTATTTCAGACGTATCGCGAAGTCTGAATTCCGCGGTATTTTGAAAATTATCCTTTTCCACAGGTCTGCCTCCTATCACTTATTTGAATTATCAGTCGGGGGGTCTTTTTTAACAGGTGCGGTTCCGAGCAGATTTCCAAGCTCCTGTTTAAGCGTCAATCTCTTGTAGTTACGCTTCAGAGTACCGTTTACCGCAAGCGAAACTATTCCCGTTTCCTCCGACACTACCACGACAACCGCATCGCTGACTTCGCTTATACCTATAGCCGCACGGTGTCTGGTGCCGAGAGACGCAGTTATCTCGTCGGTTGACGAAAGAGGGAGCATACAAGAAGCCGCATACACACGAAAATCTCTGATTATCACAGCTCCGTCGTGAAGCGGTGCCTTATTGAAAAATATATTGCCCAAAAGTCGGCGGGATATATGTGCGTTGAGCACCACTCCGGTTTTGGTAAAGTCTCCGAGTTTGGTTGAGCGTTCAAAAACTATAAGCGCACCTGTTTTTGAACGTGCCATTTCAAAAACAGCATCGCAAACAGAATCCAACACCTCGGTTACGTTTGCCTGCTCTCCCGAATCACCGCCAAGTCTCTTGATACCCGTTATGGAAAGAGGTGTATTACCCATTTTCTCAAGAGCGGCACGAAGCTCGGGCTGAAACAGAATAATAACCGCAGTAAGTCCCACTTGGAAAAAGTTTTCAAAAATAAAGGTTATCGCCTTCAGTCTGAGTATATAACTCAAGACAAGTATACTTACAACAACGCCCAATCCTATAAGAAGCTTACCCGCACGTCTGTCTCTTATGAATTTGTAAACGTAATACAGCATCAACGACAGCAAGACGATATCAATGATATCGTTGATACCAATCGTTTTCAGTTGTTCCCAAACTTTATATCGCCATACATCGTAAAGACTCATTTTATCCTCCAGAAGCAATCTTTCTCGCCTTGACATCAGCAAGAATTCGACATCAAAACCATCCACACAACGCTGATATACACCGTTGCAGAGTTATTATATCATATAATCGGTAAAATTTCAAATATTTTCGAAAAAAATTTCAAGAAAAATGTTAATTTTTTTGGAACAGCTTCCAACCAATGCTTAACACCCCTTTCGCTCAAGCCGGAATTGAGCAAAAAACTTCTCACTCAACACAAAACAGAATAAAAAGATAAAAAACGTATTGATTTTAGATTCGTTTTGTGATATAATGAAAGGTAGTTAGATTTGGAACAGTGAATCAAGTACAGAAATGGGAGGAATTTCTATGAAAATCAAAATTCTAACACTTGTTCTCTCACTTATTATGATTTTATCAGTCTTTGTCGCATGTAACTCCGATAACGGTGACTCGGCAACAAACGGCATTCAAAATGACACGCCTTCTACCGCCGATCCTTCCGACAAAAAACTTGACCAGTATGGAAGAGAGTACATAGAAGATACCGTTCCGAAAGATTTACAATTCAAGAACAAAACGGTTACTTTCTTCACAAGAAGCGATAACGCCTACACCAAGATGGAAATGGACACAGATGCTACCGCAGCAGACACGCTCAACGATGC
>JAFTLM010000371.1 GCA_017455945.1 Clostridia bacterium
CAAGTCTTTCCTTACTCTTTCCTCGCAAAATTTCATTTTGGGCAAAAACAACTCCTCGAATGCCGCTCTGTCCTTAAGAAGGTAATCGTCCTCGGAGGGAATAGAGACTATTCCGGGCTTTATTCTCTCTATAACCCCGTTTCCGCTTTGAACCCGCTGGCTTCCGTCGGGAAGCGTCTCAAGAACCTTGTGTTCAAATGGGGGGAGAAGACCGTTGTTGCAGTGGCTTCTGGAAGTCCAGCAAAAGTCCCAGCCTATAATCTCATCGAGCTGTCTGTCATAGGTGTTTCCGTCACCGCACTTTTCTGCTATTTCTTGGGATATGTGCCCTTGTTCTGCCCACTCGGTAAGAAGCTCTCTCCAATATCCGAAATGGATTGCGGGGAGTCTGTCCGCATCCTTGAAATGCAGGATGTTCATGGTTCTTTCTCTGTTGTTCATAATTTTCCTCCATTATTTAAAGTCAACGCAAGCGTTGATATATGCTACCAGATTTTCCACGGGAACCTCGGGCTCAAGCAGATGTGTGGGAGCTACCAGAAGCCCACCCTTGTCGCCCGCAATTTCAAGATTCTTGAAAACCTCTCGCCTGACGTCATCGGGGCTTCCGAAGGGCATAGTCGTCTGCGTTCCTATAGTGCCGTGGAAGGAAAGTCTGTCGCCAAACTCTCTGTGTATTTCCGCAAAGTCCATACATTCGGGCTGAACGGGGTCAAGCACGTCTATTCCCGCATCTATAAGGTGCGGAATCATCGGCGTAACGAAACCGCAGGAATGGTAGAACACCGCAATGTCGGGATTTATCGCCCTGGCGGCGTCAATTACCTTTTTAAGCCTGGGCTTCAGCCACTCGCAGTAAAGCTCCTCGCTCATCATAATGGTGTGCTGCATACCTATGTCGTCACCGAGAAAGAGCACGTCAACGCCGTTTCTGACAAAGCTTTCGGCACGCATTACCGAGATGTCGGTCACTCTGTCAAGTATTGCGTTGGCAATGGGGTCGTCCAGCATCATATCCGCCATAAGATTTTCCATTCCGCGCATATACCAGGAGCGTTCCCATACGGTGCATTGCATATTTCCAACAGCCACCGTGTCATCTTCGTGAGCTTTCTTTACGGCGTCTATCTGCTTTTCGGGGTCAGCCCCAACGTAGTCGGGAAGGGGATATTCCATAACCTGCCCGACGCTGTCGAAGTTATTCATAGGATTGTACATCTTCGTCATATGAAACGCCGCCGCACTTCCGGGCTCGTGTGCGACACCGTAGGCGTCTATCTTCGTGCCCTCCTTGAAGCTGTGAGGGTAGTAGTTGAGGAAGTCCTCACGCGACGCGTGCTTTGGCACAAGGTCGGGGATGTCTATACAGCTTTTTTTGAATTGAAATCCCGTCTCCGATATGTAGTCTTTGAATTTTTGCGTCAGAGAGGGGCAGGTTTTGAAGTCAATCGGAACCTTTTCGTAGCCCTTTCTTCTTATCAGAGAGAGAAAGTTTTCAATATTTGTCATATAAACCTCCGATTCGGTGATCTTACTTATAGTTTACAACATTTTTTTGGACTTGTAAATATGGTTTCCAGCTTTTTTTTGTTTTTTTTGCAAGAAAACCACATAAATTATAATTTAGCGGCGGAGGGGGGGAACGGGTCGCTTTTTTGCAAAAAAGCTCCGCAAAAAACCTTCCTAATGAAATTTTTTTGATTGTTTTGTGCGTTGCCGTTCACTCGTCGGCTGAACACCGACGAGTTTGTTGGGCTAATGATTGGGAGCTTTAGATTGCTGTCGGAGCGTACTACCGCAGGCGGCTGGGGACCGCCACCCCATCCGCCCTCA
>JAFTLM010000372.1 GCA_017455945.1 Clostridia bacterium
GTACGCTCCGACAGCAATCTAAAGCTCCCAACCATCAGCTCAACAAACTCGTCGGTGTTCAGCCGACGAGTGAACGGCAACGCACAAAACAATCAAAAAAACTTTCATTAGGAAGGTTTTTTGCGGAGCTTTTTTGCAAAAAAGCGACCCGTTCCCCCGTTCTCTCCGCCGCTAAACTATAATTTATCGGCAGAAACTCGAAAAATATAAAATTTTTTTATTTTCGGGAACTTTTTTCAAAAAAATCCGTCTATATAGGTGAAAACCAAAAGGAGGTTTGGATTATGAAAAAGAAAATTTTTGCTTGTTTTACGGTCGTTCTTCTTGTTTTGATGCTTTTGGCGTCTTGTGCGGCGAGCGACAAGAGCTTCTATGCCGAAACGTCGTCTCCTAAACCCGGAAATATGGCTGCCGATATGGCTGCTCCCGAAAGCAAATACGCCTACGGTTACGACAATAACTATGTGTCTGAAAGAGTAGAATACGAAATGCCCGCAGAAAAAAATGACGGAGGATTTTTTGACAGCGGTGCAAACAACGGCAACTACAGCGAAAAAATAATTAAAAACGTAAACGTCAATGCACAGACAAAGGAATACGAAAAAGCGGTTGAAAGTATTCTCGCGGCAGTAAAGCAGCACGGAGGCTACGAGCAGTCCGTGTCAAGCACCGGCAGGGGATATAATTCAAGTGATTATTATACGAGAACAGCGAGAATGACTTTGCGTATCCCATCGGAAAATCTCGATAAATTTCTAAATGAAGTCGGAAATCTTATAAACGTAACCTCGCAGTCCTCGTCGCAGTCCAACGTGACCGCACAGTATTACGATACAAAAGCCAGAATAGAGGTTCTTGAAGCCGAGAGAGAGGCTTATGAAGAAATGCTGAAAGAGGCAAAAAACGTCAGCGAGCTTCTTGAAATAAGAGACAGGCTTTATAAGACCATAGAGGAGATAGAAGCTAATCAGACTCAGCTTGATATATATGACAACAAGGTGGCGTACTCCACAGTAACCATAGTCGTTGACGAGGTGAAAGAGTACGTGGAAGTGGAGACACCCAAGACAAGCTTTGGCGACCGTATAGGAAATGCGTTTAAGGGCGGTTGGCAGAGCTTTGCGGAAGGATTCCAGAATTTAGCGGTGGGGCTTGTTTATTCAATCCCGTCAATCCTTTTGTTTGTGGTATTCATAGGTGGAGCGGCTGTAATAATAATCATAGCCGTTAAAAGAGCAATAAAAAAGCACAAAAAGGGAAAAAGTGACGCAGAATAAACAAATGTAAGGGGCAGAATCTTTACGATTCTGCCCCCGATTTTTATAACGTAAACGCCAAATCAGCCTATAACCATAAAAACGCTGAAAGTTTGTGCCATACTGCCCGCAAGGACGAAAAGATGGAATATAGAGTGAAAATATTTTTTCTTTTTTCCGAGACTGTAGAAAATAACTCCTACCGTGTACAGAACCCCGCCACCGAGAAGAAGAGCGAAGTTAAGCAATCCTATGGTGTGATACATCTTGACTATCGAGAAAATTATAGACCAGCCCATGCCAATGTAGCATATCATACTGAATACACGGTATTTTTTCAGGTCGATTGCGGTAAGCGTTGTGGCGAGTGCCGCAAGTGCCCATACCACGCCGAAGGTTATCCACGCCTCAAGCGGATATTCTCTTGCCAGACCGCATATAAGCATAGGTGTGTAGGTTCCTGCAATCAAAAAGTATATGGTGCAGTGGTCGATTACCTGAAACACTTTTTTTGCCATGTTGTTTCTCAAACCGTGGTATATACTCGAAACCGAGTAGAGCATTATCATTGATACGCCGAAAACTATCGAGCAGAGGACACCGGCAAGATTGCTGCCCAGTGCCGCAATTATTATGCCCAGCACAAGGACCGCTATTCCCCAAGCTCCGCCCACTATGTGGGATACCATATTGAAAATTTCTTCGCCCTTTGTGTAGGTGGGGAGTGACCTGTTTTTTAACTTGATTCTGCTCGACAAGATTTTTGCCTCCTTTTGATGTGGTTATCAATACTATATTTCGAAGTTATTATAACACATAAATGTAGCTTTTGCAATAGCTTTTGCGAAAAAATATAATAATTTTTCGTGAATTTTTTGCGTAAGAGCTTATAATTTTCCCAAAAGTGACAAATATAGCTTTTCTGTTTTTCTGACCATAGCTTTTGCGGTAAATTCATCGAAAAAACGAAGGATTGCCGCCTTTTTTAATTCTTTTGCAGTGTGTGGGCTTTCTGCAAGCTTGATGAGAGCGTCCGCCAAAGCCCTGCCGTCTTTTTGTGGAACAACTATTCCGCATTTTTTCGCCATAAAGGCATTTCCTCCGCAGTTGCTTACCACCGGAATTGCACCAACGCTCATACCTTCTGAAAGCGAGAGTGAAGATGTTTCCGAAATGTAGGAGCAGTTGACGTTGGCGTCAAGAATATTCATTATCTCGCTTACGTCGGACAGAAAGCCCGTAAAAAACAGATTGTTAAGATTTGAGGCAGAGCTTTTTAAATTTTCCAGCATAGCCCCCTCACCGACTACAATAAATTTTATCCGAGGGGCGATTTTTTTGCAAATTTCAGCCGCTTCCGCAAAATATTCTTGCCCCTTTCCTCTCTCCACACGGGCGACTATTCCCACTAAAAAGTCGTTGACGTCAAAGCCGTATTTTACACGTAAAAGAGCTTTTTCCTCGTCGGTATAAGTCTTTAAAGGAAGACTTCCGTTGATTATGACGGTGATTTTTTTTTGCGGTATTCCGTCAAGCGCAAGCCGCTCTTTTACATATTCGGCGGTGGCTATTGTGTGGGAGGTGAATAAAAAATCAAAAAGGAATACCGCCAATCGCTTGCAAAAGCCGAGTTTTTCTTTGGTGTCGGTTGCACAGTGCTTGGTGTTGACAGTTATCGGAACAAGGCAAAGCCTTGCCGCAATGCGTGCTTTGGTGCAGGCGTGCGTGTGTACTATGTCCGGCTTTTCGGTGTGTATGATTTTTATAAGCTCAAGAAGTGAAAGATTGCTTTCCTTCGCCCGTATGCCCGCGTTTTTTACGTGCGGAGTCAAAAGACTGCCGTTGGGAAGTGCAACCGAAAGACCGAATTTGCTTCTGTCGTGCTCACAAATCGTATTAAGTAATAATTTGCCTGCTCCGCCTATGTTTTTGTCGCTTATTACGTGTAAAATTTTTACCATACAGCCTCCTGCCATAATACAGATAAGAGGGTGTTGCAAGCAACACCCTCGCCCACAGAAACGTATCGGAATACGCCGATATGGGAAAAGAGATGAAATAAGATATACTTTGGTTTATCTTACTTTGTCTTCATCTGGTTCTCGTAGCTTTCGATCATCTTCTTAGACGTGACACCCGTACGACTTCTACTCCGTGCATTGAGCTTTTTAAGCCATTTTTCGGTGCTTTTGCCCGTAAATATCTTGATTTCAAGCTTCGCTGTATCATCATCGGTTAATGTGACGAAGATTTTGTCAATATATTGGGCTACGAATTCGTTTGTTATAATGCCTGTACTTGCATCCTTGATAGCTGCATCCAGCCTTGCTTTTACCTCTCCGATATGCTTGCGGTATTCCTCTTTTGTGAATAACTGTTCCTCAAGCTCCGCGAGAGCTTTCTGCGCTTCCTCTACCTCTCGGTCGCAGGTTGCGGTCATGGATTTGAAATTAGACGTTGTAATAGCACCTGTCGTGACAAGCTCCAAGAGCTTGTTTTTCTTTTGATCTGAAAGCTCTATGATGCGCTTCTGTTCTTCAATCTGCTTGGCGGTTTCATCATCCGCTTCCATTGACTTGAACATTTCCTCGTAGCTTGCAAGGAGTGCTTCCACATCCACTCTCGTTTCGCTGAATACCTCGAACAAGATGGGCTTGACCTCATCCTCGTATATCGGGAAGGACGGGCAGGCATCCGCGCCGTTGTTGATCTTGTTGGAGCACACCCACTTGGAGTTAACCTTGCCGTCCTTGCTCTTGGATTCACGGCGGTAGTATGCA
>JAFTLM010000373.1 GCA_017455945.1 Clostridia bacterium
AAAAGCTCCGCAAAAAACCTTCCTAATGAAAGTTTTTTGATTGTTTTGTGCGTTGCCGTTCACTCGTCGGCTGAACACCGACGAGTTTGTTGGGCTAATGATTGGGAGCTTTAGATTGCTGTCGGAGCGTACTACCGCAGGGCGTCAGGGACCACTACCCTGCCGCCCCTCACGAAACAGTTACAAGAAAAATGGAGGTGTTGAGCCGACATTTTTCGGAGTGCGACGGATATGTTCGCACAAATTATATTACGTGAACGCCGAAGGCATTCGCCCCCGCCGGCCAGGCGGTAAACTATAATTTACACTCATAATTCACAATCATTTTACCACGAATTCACGTTAAATGCAATATGTTTTTGCAATGTTTTTCTCTATTTCTATTGACAAATCGACTAAAAAAGTGTAAAATAAATATGTATATCATAAAATATGTTCCATTACTCATGTTAGATGATAGAAAAACTCAAAAAAACACAAAGGAGGTGTGTTATGGGATTCATAAGAGAATACGCTTTGATTCTTATTATTGCCGGTGTTGCTGTGGGCGCGTTGCTTGGTATCTTCATCGGTATGGCTATAAGAAAAAAGGTCGGCGAGGCTAAAATAGGTTCCGCAGAGTCTGAAGCCAAGCGTCTTGTGGAGGAAGGCAAAAAAGCTGCCGAATCCGCCAAGAAAGAGGCTCTTATCGAAGCTAAAGAAGAAATTCTTCAGCAGAGAAACGAGGCTGAACGCGAACTTAAAGAGCGCCGTGCCGAAATCACGAGAAACGAACGCCGCATTACACAAAAAGAAGAAAACATCGACAAAAAAGCCGATGCACTTGAGCACAAAAACGAACTCCTTGATAAGAAAATCAAGGAAGCCGAAGTCGTTCAGGAGCAGGTACAGACAGTTCTCACACAACAGCTTAAGAGACTTGAGGACATCTCGGGACTTTCTGTTGAGGACGCAAAGGCAGAGCTTATGCAGAGAGCAGAGTCGGGTATCAGACACGAGCTGGCACAGAGACTTGACGAGCTTGAGGCAGAGTATAAGGACTCCGCAGACGAAAAGGCGAGAAACATTATCTCTCTGGCTATTCAGCGCTGTGCGGCAGACCACGTGGCAGAAACAACCATTTCTGTTGTCCCCCTCCCCGGTGAGGAAATGAAGGGACGTATCATCGGTCGTGAAGGCCGTAACATTCAGAAGCTTGAAACGCTTACAGGCGTCGAGCTTATCATAGACGATACCCCCGAGGCAATTACTCTGTCGGGCTTTGACCCCGTAAAACGTGAAATAGCAAGACTTTCGCTTGAAAAGCTTATCGCGGACGGACGTATCCACCCCGCCCGTATCGAGGAAATGGTGGAAAAGGCTACCCGCGAGGTCGAAGCTACCGTCAAGCAGGCGGGCGAGCGTGCAACCTTTGAGGTTGGCATCCACGGAATCAGCCCCGACCTTGTCAAGCTTCTCGGCCGTCTCCGTTACAGAACCAGTTACGGTCAGAACGTACTTAAACACTCTATCGAGGTTGCATTCATCTCGGGTATGATCGCGGATGAACTGGGCGTAGACAGCACAATAGCAAAGCGTGCGGGTCTGCTCCACGATATCGGTAAAGCATTCCCCCACGACGTTGAAGGCTCCCACGTTCAGATCGGTGTCAACGCCGCAAAGAAGTTCAAGGAAAGCCGTGAAGTGGTACACGCTATCGAGGCACACCACAACGACGTTGAACCCAAAACCATCATCGCAATCATCGTCCAGGCGGCAGACGCCATCTCGGCGGCACGTCCGGGCGCAAGACGCGAGGACCTTGAAAACTATATCAAGAGACTTGAAAAACTTGAAGAAATCGCCAAGAGCTTTGACGGAGTTGAAAAGGCATTTGCCATCCAGGCAGGTCGTGAGCTCCGCGTAATGGTCAAGCCCGAAGACGTAAACGACAACGGAATGAAGCTTATCGCACACGATATGGCACAGAAGATCAAGAACGAGGTCAAGTACCCCGGACAGATAAAGATCAACGTCATCCGCGAAAGCAGAGCCGTAGACTACGCAAAGTAAAACCAAAAGGAGCTGTCAAAAGACAGCTCCTTTTTTGCGTCAGTAAACAATTACAGTTTTCGGTTATCACACAGTTTCGGGCTCAAAGGTCGGCATAAGCTGCAATTTAAACAGATTTATCCTGTGCAGGCGGTCTATTTTCGCCTTTTTCTCTGCGTCCTCTATCTCGCCCGTTCTTATATATCTGTCAAGCTCGGCGTAGGTGAAGCCCAGATTGTCCTCATCTGTCTTTCCGCAAAGCCCGTCTATGGGGGTCTTGTCAACAAGCTCACAAGGAAGCCCCAGCACTCGCCCTATCTGCTTGACCTCGTCAACCGTAAGCTTCGCAAGGGGGCTGAAATCACCTGCCGAGTCGCCGTACCTTGTGGAATATCCCACGTAGTCCTCCGACAGATTGCAGGTGTTTGCCACACGCCCGTTACAGCTCTGGGAAACCGCGTACAGCGTTGCCATACGAACCCTGGGCGGAATGTTGTTGACCGTCTGCGAGGTCAGCTCAAGCTCCTTTGGCAGGCTCGCCTTAAGCCCCTCAACGGCGTCCTTTATATTCACCGTAAAATGCTTTATCCCAAGATGCTCCACAAGTCGGTAAGAGCAGTCGATGTCAAACTGGTCTCCGCAGGGCATAAGCACGCCTATTACCCTCTCTTTTCCGAGAGCCTCCACGCAAAGCGCCGCCACAACAGAGCTGTCTTTTCCTCCCGAAATACCGACAACCGCGTTACAGCCCTTTCCGTTCTCCTCAAAGAAGCCGCGTATCCACTCCACGCAGGCGTTTTTTGTTTTCAATGCGTCAAACATACTATTCCCCCATTACCGCACAGATAGGATAGTGATCCGAAAGATATATGCCGTGCTTTTCGTCGGTCCAGGCGTAAACGTCGGTAACACCTGCGGCTACTTCCTCGGAAGTATAAATGTAGTCTATCTTCACAGCGGTCTTGCCGTATCCGTGGAAGCTGACCTCAATCTTCTTCGTCAGGTCAACGAGCCGCGCGTTACAGTAAGCAACGGTATCGCTGTCGGGCTTGGCGTTGAAGTCGCCCAGGAATACCGTCTCGGCTCCGTCCTTAAAGCCGTCGGCAAACTCAAATGCCGCCTTTATACCAAGCATTCTCGCCTCCTCGGAAATATGGTCAAGATGAATGTTGAACACCCTCATAACACGTCCGCTTTCTTTAAACAACAGCTTGGTTGCCACGCAAATTCTGGGGCAGTCGCTCTGGTTCTCAAAGCGAGAACCCGGCACGTATGGCGTGGGGCTGAGCCACACCGTCTCAAGCCCGAGAAGCGAAACACTCTCCTTGCGGATAGCGGTGTACAGCCCCTCTCCATTGTAGTCGGCGCCTCTGAGCTGCCCCACCAGAAGATAGTCGGGAAGCAGCTTTTCAAGCACCGAAAGAATGTCGGCAGTAATTTCCTGAAAGCCCACCACGTCGGGCTTTTCGGCGTTTATCTTGTCGCAAAGCATCACCGCGCGATGCACAAAGCTGTTTATTCCGTCCTTGCCGCAGTACAGGCAACGGATGTTAAACGTTACTATTTTCATAATAAATCTCCATTCTGTAAAGTTTTAAAGTGACCGATATTTCCACACAGCATCAATAATGGTGGAAGAACCTTTTTATTGCGGGCGACCGCAGGTCGCCCCTACGACGTACCGATTGTTTTTGCGTTTTTTCGTGAAGATGATATTCCCCTAGGGTGACAGCGTGTTCATATACCTACTGTCACCCTAAGCTCACTCAAAATAATAGATAACCGCCGCCAGGCGTTTGCCCATTTCGCGGAGCGATTCAAGCTCGCCGTACTCCTCGGGGCTGTGTATTCTGAAGCCCACGGTGCCAAGATTGTCAACACAGGGAACCTTGCCATAGACCGTAACATCTGCGGCGTCAGAACCGCCCGTGCCGCTCATCTTCTCTAACGTGGACATTCCCACCTTCTCAAAGATGGCGTTTATCTTGTCAGCCAATTCAATATTTACGTCCTTCTTCTCCATCGCAACACGGAAGCCCGCCTGCTCAATCTCGCAGGTACATCCCTTGACGTAAACGGTGTCGGCTATTTTTTGCGCGTATTCCCTCACCCACTCAAGCTGTTCGCTTGTGGCAAACCTGATGTTCGCCTTGAACTCGCAGTATCCGGGCACGGTGTTGGGTACCGAGCCCCCCGAAATAACACCGCAGTTGCAGGTAAGCCCCGCCGCGTCTTTCAGTTTTTCAAGTTCGATTATCTTGTGTGCCGCCTCAAGAATAGCGCTGGCTCCCGCCGTCGCACAGCTTGAAGAATGTGCCTCAATACCCGTTATCTTGAATTTTAAGGTTACTATTCCCTTTCTCGCAATGCAAATCTTTCCCCTCGCGTGGGTTTCAAGATTGAGAAACGCCGCGGAATCGGCAGATTTCTCGCAAATGTATCCGATAGTCGCCTTGTTGCTGGCAAAGCTTCCACCCTCTTCGTCGCTCTGCAAAAGAAGTCTGAGGGGGCGTTCCTTGTAGCCGCACCTGTCAAGTGCGTCCATCGCCAAAAAGCCCGCAACGATTCCGCCCTTGCAGTCGGTAACACCGGGTCCGTATATCTTATCGCCCTCAATTTTTACGGGCGGATTTCCAAAAAGACCGAGAGGATGCACCGTGTCCATATGCCCGGAAAGCGTGATGGGCTTGCCCTTTGCCCCGGGATTCATCGTGATGCAGACAACGTCACCCGACAGATTGTGACGAAAATATTCCACTTCCCAGCCGCGGGCACGTGCCGCGTCGGAAAAGTAGCCGCCTACCGCGTCAACTCCCGCCTTGTACGCCGTGGGGCTCTCTATGTTGCAAACGTCCTCCCACATCTTTACGTATTCGGGATAAAGCTCGTCAACACGGTTAAAAATCAAATCTTTCATATGGGTACCTCACAAAAGCATTAAAATTTCCAAAGCATATCTTCTATAGTTTCGGAGCATAACGGCAAGAGGTAAAGCGTTATACGGCAAATCTCCGCCTTTAAAGCTAATTTTACCACAACGCACCCCGACTGTCAAGCAGATTTGCCATATAGTTTAAAAAAATCCGACACGTTACAACAATAATATGCAGCTTCCGACGGCAGAAGAAAAAAATAAAAAATAAAAAAAGCCAAAAACTATTGACAAATGCGTCCAAATAATGTATAATAGCCTATGCGAGTTCTGCAAAGGCCGCTCGCAAAGTACACGGAGAAGTACTCAAGTTGGCCGAAGAGGCGCCCCTGCTAAGGGTGTAGGTCGGATATAACCGGCGCGAGAGTTCAAATCTCTCCTTCTCCGCCAAAAAATGGGATAGTCCAATTGGACTATCCCATTTTTTCGATGTCGAAGGGATTTGAACT
>JAFTLM010000374.1 GCA_017455945.1 Clostridia bacterium
AAGCCGAGAGCTGGCTGATATAAGACGTAAGATACGTATAGAAAGCAACCGCATAAAGGAAACACTCCAGAAATATATCGCGGGCGGCTCGCATTCAAGATATCTACAGGAAAATATCGTGACCCTTAAAAACGGACGTTACGTCGTTCCCGTAAAGGCCGAATATAAAAACGAGATAAAAGGAATGGTTCACGATACCTCGGCATCGGGTTCGACTATATTTATAGAGCCCTCAGCGGTGGTTGACGCCAATAACGAAATACGTATCCTTGAAACCAAGGAGCAGCGTGAAATAGAAAAAATTCTTCACGAAATGTCCGTCCAGGTGGCAACCTGCGAGGCGGCGATAAAATTGAATTATCTCAATATTACCGAGCTTGCGTTTGTCTTTGCCTGCGGAAAGCTTTCCGAAAAGCTTGATGCCACCGCCCCTCTGCTGTCGGGCGACAGAAGTATCAACCTCATCCGTGCAAGACACCCGCTTATATCCAAAGACAGCGTTGTTCCTGTAAATATCTCTATCGGAGACGGATACGATACCCTTGTTATCACAGGTCCTAACACCGGCGGTAAAACGGTATCCTTGAAAACTGTCGGACTTTTTGCCCTTATGGCGCAATCGGGACTTCATATTCCCGTAGAGGAACGTTCGTCAATATGTATTTTTGATAACATTCTCGTAGATATAGGAGACGAACAGAGCATAGAACAGTCGCTTTCCACCTTCAGCTCACATATGGTAAACATCGTGTCTATGCTGGAAAAGGTGGATAACAGATCGCTTGTGCTTTTTGACGAGCTTGGCGGAGGAACAGACCCGGTGGAGGGTGCCGCACTTGCGGTGGCAGTTATAGAGTACGTCCGCGAAAAGGGAGCTATGTGTATGGCAACCACCCACTATTCGGAGCTCAAGGCATACGCACTTGATACCGAGGGCGTGTGTAACGCTTCCTGCGAGTTTGACGTTGAGACGCTCAAGCCTACTTATAAGCTCATAATAGGCACGCCCGGACGTTCAAATGCGTTTGCGATATCCTCTAAGCTCGGACTTCCGCAGGAGATAATAGACAGAGCAAAGGACTACGTCAGCAGCGACAATAAACGCTTTGAGGACATAATCGAACAGCTTGAAAACAGCCGTGTTCAGATGGAAAAGCAGAGAGAAGAAACCCTGCTTATGAAAGAAGAGTACGAACGCTTCAAGGTCAAGTCCGAAAATCAGATATCTCAAAAGCTGCGTGAGGCGGAGGCAACACTTGAAAAGGCAAGAGCAAAATCTGCTTCAATGGTTGAGAGTGCCAAGGCGTCCAGCGAGTTTATCTTTGACCAGCTTGATAAGATAAAGAAAAAGCAGGATGCACAGAATTTCGGAAGCGAGCTTGAAAAGACACGGCAGGCTGTTCGCGATCATATCCGTAAAAATGACGACAAATATAACCCCGTGGACGAAAAGAAAAACGAGAATTACGTTCTTCCAAGAAAGCTTCGTAAGGGCGATACCGTCTATATCGTCAACATAGATAAGGAAGGCGTTGTGCTTGAAGAACCCGATAACAGCGGAAACGTCCAGGTCCAGGCGGGTATAATAAAGACCAGAACCAAGATCAAAAATCTTCGCCTTGTGGAGCAGGAGGCTCAGTTTATAGATAAGGATAATAAAAAGACCGACATCTCCAAATATAAGGCCACCGTCAGACGTGACTGTACCGACGAAATAAATCTTCTGGGTAAAACGGGAGACGAGGCTTGGCTTGCCGTGGACAAGTATCTTGACGAGGCAATGCTTACGGGCTTCCGCACAGTAAGGCTTATACATGGAAAGGGAACGGGTGCACTTAAAAAAGCACTCTGGCAGTACCTTAAAGGCGACCGACGTATAGCCAGCTTCCGTATAGGACAGTACGGAGAGGGCGACGGCGGAGTAACAATAGTTGAATTAAAATAAAGGAAGGTATAAAAAATGAACACTTTGAAAATGCTTGCAATAGACCTTGGCGCGTCCAGCGGCAGAGGTATAGTAGGTAGCTTTGACGGCAAAAAGCTTGAGCTTGTTGAAAATCACAGATTTGCAAACGAGCCGGTAAACGTGGCGGGAAGATTTACCTGGGATATTCTCCGTATATTCCACGAGATAAAGAACTCTATCCGCCAGACCGTGCTTGACGGCGACAACGTAAAAAGTATGGGCATAGATACCTGGGGAGTTGACTACGGACTTATAGATAAGCACGGCAGACTTCTTTCCAATCCCACACACTACAGAGATACCAGAACCGACGGTATAACCGAATACGTTGAAAAGTTTGTTTCGATAGACGAGATATATTCGGTAACGGGTATGCAGACCATAGACTTCAATACCATATTCCAGCTTGCGGCAGAGCTTCGTGATAACCCCGACGTTTTTGCGGCGGCAGATAAAATGCTCTTTATTCCCGACCTGCTTGATTATTTCCTCACAGGAAAAGCAAGCACAGAGTATACCGTGGCTTCTACAGGTGCAATACTCAACGCAAAGACCAAGGAATATGCCTGGGAGCTTATAGATAAGATAGGCGTTTCGAGAAGCATTTTTGCGGATATGGTTCAGCCCGCAACAACCGTTGGTAAGCTTCTGCCTCAGATAATCGAAGAGGTCGGACAGACAGACCTTGACGTGGTAAAGGTGGCGTCTCACGATACAGCAAGTGCTGTGCTTGCCGTTCCCGCTAAGAGCGATAAGTTTATTTACATAAGCAGCGGAACCTGGTCGCTTATGGGTACAGAGCTTAAAGCTCCCCTTATTAACGCCGACACCTGCCGCCTCAACTATACCAACGAGGGCGGAGCAGAGGATACCATAAGATTCCTTAAAAACATTATGGGACTCTGGATCCTTCAGGAATCCAGACGCCAGTGGAAGAGAGAGGGCAAGGACTATAGCTTTGGAGATCTTGCCGTTATGGCAAAGAGTGCCGCTCCCTACCGCTCTATCATCAATCCCGACGATAAGCTTTTCGCAACTCCCGGAAATATGCCCAAGCGTATTGCCGAATATTGCAAGAAGACAGGACAGCCGATTCCCGAAAAAGAGGGCGAGTTTGTCAGATGTATCCTTGACAGCCTTTCCTTGCGTTACAGAGCAACCGTTGAAAATATAGCAGAGCTTACGGGCGAAAAGCCCACTGCGGTCAATATCGTTGGCGGCGGAACCCAGGATAAGCTCCTTTGCCAGCTTACCTCGGACGCTTGCGGACTTGAGGTGGTTGCAGGACCCGTTGAAGCAACGGCAATCGGAAACATCTGCGTCCAGGCTATTGCCGCAGGCGAAATAGCCAATATGAAGGAAGCACGCGAAGTCGTGGCAAATTCCTTTGACGTTGAGTACTATAAGCCCAACACAGAAGCAAAAACAATGATAGACGAAGCATACGGCAAGTTCTGCGAATTGACAAAATAAAATGCTCGATAATTTTGTTTTCAGCATAAACGCCATTCTTCCGGTGTTCATTATGGTGGCACTGGGATGGGTGTTGAAGAATATAGAATTTCTTCCCGAAAGCTTTTTTGATCACGCGGATAAGTTCGTTTTCAAAATAGCTCTTCCGTGTAATCTGTTTGTAAGCGTGCTCAAGGGCGATGTTTCAAAGCTTAAAAACGCGCTTCCGCTTATGGGCTTTATCGTTGTTGGTATAAGCGTGTTTTTTGTGCTGGCGTGTGCCGTGGTGCCGCTTATAATAAAGGACAACGGAAAACGCGGAGCGTTTATTCAAGGCATTTACAGGGGAAATTTTGCGATTTTGGGGCTTCCGATAGCGGGTAATCTTTTTCCCGAAAACGATATCGGAGCAACTACCGTTGCCGTGGTTATGCCATTGGCAATAGTTGCGGTAAACGTTTTTGCGGTAATAATCCTTACCGTTTATGCACCGTCGGACGTGAAGAAGAAACCGCTTGAAACGGCTGCCAATATATGCCTGTCGATAGTCAAAAACCCTTTGATAATAAGCTGCCTTTTGGGGTTGGTGTTTATGCTTTGCGGCATAAGCCTTCCCACGTTTGCACAAAAAACGGTTGACGGTCTTTCGGACACCGTGTTCGCCCTTGCACTTATGAGCCTCGGTGCGGAATTCTATTTCAGTGCTCTTAAAGGAAAAGTGGGTACGTCGTTGGTGGGTGCGATTATAAAAACCGCGGTTTTACCTTTGATAGCCGTGTCTGTTGCGGTCTTAATGGGGTTCAGAAACGTGGAGCTGGGAGTTATACTTATTTTCTTCGGTGCTCCTACCGCAGTAAGCAGCTATATTATGGCAAAAAATATGAAAAGCGACCACGAAATGGCGAGCCAGATTTTGCTGATATCTACACTTCTTTGTATGATTACACTGTTTATCGGTATATTTATTCTGAAAACTTTTAAACTTATATAGAAAAAGTAAACAGAAAAAAGTTGGATTTTTGTACGAAAATCACAAAAAGCAAAAAAGCGGTAAAAAAATCGAAAAAAGGCTTTTCAAAATCGATTAAATGTGTTATAATGATGTGTAAATATTGTTCATAAAAGAATACTAAAACTACGGAGGATGTTATGAGAGATACTCTTTACGGTGATTTGAGCGTAATTGGCATGAAAGGCTGTGAACAGTTTGTTTCACAGGTTGACTACTATCTCAAGGAATGGAGAAATCACGGAGAAGAACGTACCTTCCTTGTATCTGCCGAGTGCCCCAGATTCGGTACGGGCGAAGCAAAAGGTATGATCCACGAGTCTCTTCGCGGCCATGACGTATATATTATTGCAGATGTGTTTAACTACGGTGTAACTTATAAAATGTACGGTCAGACTGTTCCTATGAGTCCCGATGACCACTATGCCGATCTTAAGCGTATAATCGCGGCAATCGAGGGCAAGGCAAGACGTGTTTCGGTAATTATGCCTATGCTTTATGAGGGCAGACAGCACAAGCGTTCCTCAAGAGAGTCTCTTGACTGTGCTATTATGCTCCAGGAGCTTGTTGATATGGGCGTTTCCAATATCCTTACCTTTGACGCACATGACCCCAGAGTTCAGAACGCTATTCCGCTTAGCGGTTTTGATGACGTCCGTCCCGCTTACCAGATGATAAAGGCACTTGTTCGCAACGTTCCCGATATCGTTCTTGACAAAGAGAATCTTATGATAATCTCTCCCGACGAGGGTGCGATGGGCCGTTGTATGTACTACTCCTCGGTTCTTGGAATCGATATCGGTATGTTCTACAAGAGACGTAACTACGCAGTCGTTGTAAACGGAAAGAACCCGGTTGAGGCACACGAGTACCTTGGACGCGATCTTACCGGCAAGGACGTTATTATCGTTGACGATATGATAGCTTCGGGAGATTCTCTTCTTGACGTAGCACTCCAGCTTAAGGAAAAGGGCGTAAAGAGAATTTTCAACTTTGCAACCTTCGGTCTCTTTACAGAGGGACTTGAAAAGTTTGATAAGGCTTATAAAGAGGGCGTAATAGATAAGATCTTTACTACAAACCTTATCTACAGAACCCCAGAGCTTCTCTCTAAAGAATGGTATTGTGAGGTCAATATGTGTAAGTACGTTTCTTACATCATCGACACTCTTAACCACGACCATTCCATCAGCGGACTCCTCAATCCCGTACAGAGAATACATAATATCGTTGAAAAGCATAAATCAGGTCAGGGCGGCCAGATCAGAATGGAACTGTAAAATCAAATTCAAACATCCGCAGGAAAAATCTGCGGATGTTTTTTTGAAAAGTTTTTTCGGGATTTCATAATGTGTTCATATATAAGGTGTATAATTACAATGAAAATTTGTGTTTGGAGGTATGGTTTGAAAAAGAATAATTCTTCGTGTAATATAAAAACTTCAATAGGAGGTCAGGCTCTTATTGAGGGCGTAATGATGCGGGGACCCAAGAAAACCGCAATGGCTGTAAGAAATCCCGAGGGCGAGATAGTCCTTGAGCAGTGGGAAAACGAAACAAAAAAGAAAAGCAAATTCTTCAAGCTGCCGATTATCAGAGGCGTGTTCAATTTTATTGTGTCTATGAAATTCGGTTATAAGTGTCTTATGCGTTCTGCCGAAATTGCAGGGCTTGAGGATGAATCGAAAGATGATGAGAACAAAAAAGGCAGCAGCTTCTGGACTAATTTTGCTATGGTTGCGGCATCGGTTCTCGGTGTTGTGTTGGCACTGTTCCTGTTTATTGCACTTCCCACACTTATATATTCGGGAATTTGTATGATAAGTGAGAACGACGTGTTTAGTGAGGAAAACAGATATTTGAAGTCTGCCATCGAGGGCGTGCTTAAAGTTGTTATACTTGTTACCTATATGGCACTTGTTTCGCTTATGAAAGACATACGTCGAACCTTTATGTATCACGGAGCAGAGCATAAGACAATTTTCTGCTACGAAAGCGGTGAAGAGTTGACGGTTGAAAACGTGAAAAAGCAAAAACGCTTCCACCCCAGATGCGGTACGTCTTTCCTTATTCTTATGGTGCTTGTCAGTATTCTTATCGGATTTTTTATCCCGATAGGTATTCCTGATTGGCTTAGAATTTGCATAAAGCTTCTGCTGTTTCCGATAACAATGGGCATTGGTTACGAGCTTATCAAGTTTGCCGGTAAGCACGAAAATATTATTACAAAAATAATATCTGCTCCCGGTGTAGGGCTTCAGCACCTTACCGTGTTTGAACCCGACGACGAGATGATCGAGTGTGCCATTGCCGCAATGAAAGAAGTTATTCCCGAGGACGGAAGCGACAAAATATAACAGACATTAAGGAGGTTGCTATGAGCATCAGAAAAAGCTTTAATTCGGGGTGGGTGTTTTTTAACGGTGAGATTCCGCAGGAAATGCCGTCATGGAAAGGCCCCGCATATATTCAGGCAAAGACCGAGCGTTATCGCATAGGCCCCGCATCTATATTTTATCGAGATGTGCCCGATGACTACGGAATGAGAAGACAGGTGTACCAGACCAAAGAACTTACCTGTGAGCGCTGGGAAAACGTTAACCTGCCCCACGACTATATCATAAAACAAGAACCCAAAGAAACCAACAATAATGCGCTTGGCTTTTTCGAGTATCATCCCGCATGGTATAGAAAGCATTTTTGCGTTGAGGAAGAATATAGAGGGAAGCGTGTAACACTCTATTTTGAAGGCGTGACAGCGGGATGTGAAATATACCTTAACGGTATACCAATGTATAATTGGCACTCGGGCTTTGCCCCCTTTGAGGTGGATATTACCGACTTTGTCCGCTTTGGCGAAGAAGATAACGTCTTGGCGGTTCATATAACACCCGAAAATTTTGATAGCTGGTGGTACGCGGGCGCGGGCATCTACCGTGATGTCTGGCTTGAAATAAGCGAAAAGGTTCACGTTGCGCGCTACGGTATTTACGTCGCGCCGGAAAAGACCGAAAATGGCTGGAAAGTTCCCGTTGAAGTGGAAATCGCAAACGCTGACTGGGAAGACCGCGGCGCGGAAATTGAAGTTTCCTTAAAAGACCCAATCGGAAACATCGTAGCTGAATTCAGCGGAAAAACAAGCGTAAAAACACGTGAAAGCGAAACACTGAAATTTGAAACTACACTTGAAAACGTAGCACTTTGGGATATCGACAGCCCCACGCTCTATACCGCCGAGGCAACTGTTCGTTCAGAGCTTGGAGAGGATACCGCCGAAACAACATTTGGCTTCAGAACCGTAAAATTTGACCCCAATGACGGATTTTTCATCAATGATAGAAATATTAAAATCAAAGGAGTCTGCGGTCACGGCGACTTCGGACTTATGGGTAAAGTCGTCCCCGACAACATCCACCGCTATAAAGTCAGAATGATGAAGGAAATGGGCGCAAACGCCTACCGCTGCTCCCACTATCCCCAAGCCGAAACCCTTATGGACGAATTTGACAAGCAGGGAATGGTGGTAATGGACGAAACCAGATGGTTTTCCAGTACTCCCGAATGTGTCGAACAGCTCCGCACACTTATTAAGCGAGACAGAAACCATCCCTCTGTCATTATGTGGTCTGTGGGTAACGAGGAACCCTATTTCATAACCGAGCAGGGCGCGAATATCGCAAGAAGCCTAAGACAAGAGGTCTTGAAGCTTGATAAAACCAGAGCGATCCTCACCGCAAACGACAAAAAGCCCGAAATATGCACAGTTTACGACTACAGCGATATCGTGGGCGTGAACTATAATCTGAATATGTTCGATATGCTTCACGAGAAATTCCCGGATAAGGGAATTGTCTCTACCGAGTGTTGCGCTACGGGAACAACCCGTGGCTGGTACGAAGACGAATCCGACGAGCACGCCTATATCAATGCCCGTGACCACGCCATGAATAATTGGTTTAAGGACAGAGAAACCACTTGGAAATTTGTCTGTGACCGCAAATGGCTTATGGGCTCGTTCCAGTGGATAGCCTTTGAGCACAGAGGAGAAGCAACTTGGCCAAGACTTTGCTCCCAATCGGGCGCAATAGACCTCTATCTGCAAAAGAAAGATGCCTTTTATCAAAACCAGTCCCATTGGCTTGAAACACCCATTATACATATGCTCCCCCATTGGAATTTCCCCGAAAGATTGGGCGAAACAGTAAACGTGTGGGCGTATACCAACTGCGAGGAAGCCGAGCTTTTCCTTAACGGAAAGAGCCTTGGTAAAAAGAAAGTCGAATACCCCTTGCACCTTGAATGGGCAGTTGAGTACGCACCGGGTAAAATTGAGGTAGTCGGCTATAACGGCGGCAAAGAAGTGGCACGCGATACAAAGGAAACTAC
>JAFTLM010000038.1 GCA_017455945.1 Clostridia bacterium
AACATTATTATTACAAATCAAAGTAATATAGGAAAAGGCACACTTCCGCTTGAAGTTTATAAACGCGAGGAAAGACGAATACTCGATTATTTCAATTCCGAAAAGCTTCTTATTGACGAATTTCTCTGCTGTCCTCATCAAAGCAAAGATAATTGCAACTGTAAAAAGCCCAAAATAGGTTTAGTAACCCAAAGTGCCGAAAAATACGATATAGACGTAAAAAGCTCGTTTGTTATCGGTGATATGGGCAAAAACGAAATTATAATGGCACATAATGCGGGATGCAAAGGTATTCTCGTGTTGACAGGAGGAGGAAAAGACAGCTTGGGAAAGTTCAGAGACACGTGGGCAGACCACAAAGCGGACATAATTGCGAAGAACGCATTGGAAGCAGTTCAAACAACAATAAAGTAATTCCCACAAAAATAATCGCAATATTGTAGACATTTCAACCGCAAATAGAAAAATCACATATAATTCGCTGATTAGATTATTGAATATCCCAAATCAATATGCTACAATGTATTCATATCACACTAAGGAGGCTGTTATTTGTGAATATAGGCGAAATAATATCTAACAAACGAAAAGAATTAGGTTTCACACAGCAGGTATTGGCAGAAAAACTTAACATCTCTTTTCAATCGGTTTCCAAATGGGAAAACAACTCATCATATCCCGACATTTTACTTCTTCCCAGGTTAGCGGCGGTTTTGGAGATTTCGATAGACTCACTACTTGGCTACCCGCCTCGTTCCCTAACAGATTACGATAAGCGCTACAATACTGAAAATTACTATTGGGGGTTAATTCCAAACACTCTTTGCTACGAAATAATGCGTTTGAAGCCGCCTGCAAAGCCATTTAAAGTACTCGATATAGGTTGTGGCGAAGGCAAAGATGCTGTTTTTCTCGCGAGAAACGGTTATAACGTAGCTGCCTTTGACGTTTCCGACAAAGGATTAGAAAAAGCGAAAGAACTCGCCGCAAAATGCAACGTAAACGTAGACTTTTTTAAGGCGGATTTGCGTGATTATAAGCTTGATACAGATTACGATATCATCTTTTCAAGCGGTGTATTTCACTATCTTCCACGCAGATTGCGTGAAGGTGTTATCGACAACTTAAAAGCACATACCAACCCCAATGGGATAAATATTATAAACGTTTTTGTCAAAAAGCCGTTTATTCAGCTACCACCTGATTTGGAAGTCAGTGAATTAAATGCGGACGATTGGAAATCGGGTGAAATATTTACATATTATCACGATTGGTTATTTCAAAAATGCGAAGAGACAATTTTCAAATGCAACAGTGGCGGGACACCGCATAAACATTGTATGGATATTATAATTGCTGAAAAAAACTAACCTTAATCGCAGAAATAAAAGCTACCAACAAAGATTTTCTCTGTTGGTAGTTTCTTTTTTACATAAAATCCTTTGGTGTCTTCCCTGTTATTTCATGAAAAACTCGGTTAAAGCTTCTTATGCTTTGGAAGCCGCTCTCCATAGAGACTTCGGAAACCGAAAGCTCGGTATTCTGAAGCAGGGCTATTGCGTGGTCAACTCTGAAGAGGTTGACGTATGCCGAAAAGTGCATTGGCACCGTGTTATGAAAGCACCTTGACAAATAGCGTTCCTCATATCCAAGCTCGTCGGCGATAGCTTTAAGCGATATATCTTCGGTATAGTTTTCCGCAACGTATCGGATTATTTTATCGGCGAGAGTTTCGTTTTTGGCTGAAATGTCCAAAAATTTTATCTGTTCGAGAACAGCCCCCGCAACTGCATAAAGTGCGGCTTTTCTTGTGAAAAAGTCCACCTCTCTGTCTGTGACAAAAAGCTCGTCCTCAACAAAACGCGATATTGGATAACGGCAAACAAATTTGGTACGGTCGGGAAATTTTTTGCGTGTTTCCTTTGAAAATGCCGGGACAAAATCCTCGGAATAGATGCACACGTCAATTACCGAACTGTCAAGTGTTTCATACGAATGTATTGAATTTGACGGAATCCAGCCGTACTCCCCTTTTGAAAAAGTCTCGCGTTTTCCGTTGGTTACTACGTCTATGGAACCTTCACGAACGCAAAACACCTCCGGATGTCGGTGCATATGCGGCACAAAGCTGAAATCACTGTATCTTATACATTCAAAATAATATTGCCCCACAGAATTATGAGTTTGGTAAATCATACGTCCTCCAAAAGACAACTATTGGCTATAATTATACCGAAATTTTCTTGATTTGTCAAGAGTTTTGGCGTATAATATTTTTGTAATAATTTTTAAAGGAGAAAAAAATGAAGAAATTATATTTGATATATCCTAAGAAAAAAGGAACTATCGCCCCCGAAATTTACGGTCATTTTTCCGAGCATATCGGAGGAGTTATTTATGACGGCATTTGGGTGGGCAAAGATTCAAAAGTTCCAAATATACGCGGTTTCAGAAAAGATATTATTGATAAATTCAAGGCTATAAATCCTCCTGTTCTTCGTTGGCCCGGTGGTTGTTATGCTGAGGTTTACGATTGGCGCGACGGCATTGGTGATAACCGCCCAACACGTATAAATTGGTGGAGCTATAGGGACGGCAGAAATGAGCCAAACGAGGTTGGCACTCACGAATTTATGGATTTCTGCGAACTGGTTGGCACAAAGGCATATTTTGCGGCAAATCTTACCGCCATGACACCTATGCATATTCGTAACTGGATGGATTACTGTCTTTCTCCGAGAGGAAGTACGACCCTTGCCATTGAACGTGAAAAAAACGGTCATCCCGAGCCTTTTGATATTCCCTATTGGGGAGTAGGCAACGAAAACTGGGGCGGAGGAGGAAATATGCGTCCCGAATTTTATGCCGATGAATGCCGCAGATATGCAACGCTTATGCACAATGTTTCACATGACGTGGAGCTTTACGCTTGCGGCTCTGACAGTACAAAATACGAATGGACACACGGCACTGTTCCAAATCTTGACGACAAGACCACGGGATTTTCGATGCACTACTACTGCGGACGCGCGGGCGATCCCCTTACCTTTACAAATGAGGAATGGGAGCTCATGATGGTCAAAGCACAAAAAATGGAAGAGATCATTTTACGTAACTGGAACATTATTTGCGCTCACGGAAAGCAAGACGAGCTTAAGCTTGTAGTTGATGAGTGGGGTTGCTGGCATCCCGACGGCTCAGGTCCAAGCAAGGGATACAATCTTTTCGAGCAGCAAAGCACCATGCGTGACGCTGTTGTTTCTGCGCTTACGCTTAACATATTCAACAACCATTGCGATAAGATAAGAATGGCAAACGTAGCACAGCTTTGCAACAATCTTCATGCGCTTTTCCTTGCGGGGGGTGAAATTTGCATAGTTACTCCCACCTACCATGTTTTTGATATGTACAAGGGTCATCAAGGTGCGGAAGCCATCGAAACTGTTGTGACAAACAACGACGATTTTGCAAACTCGATAAGTGTTTCTGCTTCTGTAAATGGCGGAAAAATGCTTGTTACACTTGGCAACCTTTCATGCACAGAGGATGCGGAAATATCGCTTGAAGGTATTGGCGTAGAGCTTAGCTCAAAGGGCAAGGTGACAATTCTTGCGCATGAGGATATGCACGCACACAACACATTTGAAGACCCCGAAACTGTTGCCCCCATAACCACAGACTTTGACATTTCAAAACCGCTTATTCTTCCCAAGGCAGGCATTGCGGCGATTGAAATAGAAATTGAATAAATTTAAGGAGCTGACTAATAATCAGCTCCTTTGTTATCAAAAATAAATTTCATTATTATACTTCGTGGGAAGACCCTCTCTATAGAGGTGGGAATCGTTTGCAAATGTAAGTATTTTGGGGATTGCTATTCTGTTTTCATTCTTGAACTCAACGACCGTCATTCCGCTGTGGCTCATATCGAAATGCATCGCAAACTGCGGATATGGGATATCAAGGAAGCAACTGAAAAACAGCAATCCAAAGCCCTGGTGGGCAAAAAGTGCCACACGGTCATTATTGTCGTTAAGCACTTTGTACGTTCCCGTTCCGTTGATATGCTCGTATCCGAGGCTTTTAAACAGCTCATCGGATGCGGCGGTTACTCGATCAATGCCTGATTTTGCCTTTGTATCCTTAAACGCAGGATGTGTATACCACTTATCGCCAAGCTCCCGAATTTCATCTGACACAAACTGTTTTCTTGTTACAGAGTTCTGGAAAAACCAGCGTCTTTTTTCGTCGGTGTCTATAGCCGTCATCTCCTGCCAAGCGTAGCCCTCTTTTGCGAAATCAAGCTGTTCGATATCCTTTTTGAGAATTTCGGCAGTAGGTTTTGCGGTAAGGAAGGCACGGTTTGAGGTCGACGAATAAATTTTGTCTATTCCGTAAAGTGCAAGTCTTTTGCCCACTGCCTCTGCCTGTCTTTCACCAAGCGGTGTCAGACTGTCGGGGTTGTATATGGGGTCTCCGTGACGAATATAGAAAAACAACATTTTTTAGTCCTCCGTAAAAAGTGATACAAGTTTTTGTTTATCAACATCCACGAGTCCAAGTGTGGTCATTTTCAGATGCGGTATTACCGAAAGTGCCGAAAACGCCATATTCATAAACGGGTTAAGTTCTCGGCTGACACCAAGCTCACAAACGATATCGCGAAGCTCTTTGTTACGCTTTGCCGTTTCCTCGACAGAGGCATCGGTCATTATTCCGCCTATAGGCAGCGGCAGTTCGGCAAGTATTTTACCGTCAACGACGACGATATAGCCTCCGCCCAGCTCTCTTATACGGTTGGCGGCTATTGTCATATCGTCATCCGAAGCTCCCACAACGATAAGGTTATGAGAGTCGTGCGAAACCGAAGATGCAATAGCGCCTTTTTTAAGACCGATTCCGTTTATAAATCCAAGACCTATATGCCCGGTATTTTTGTGGCGTTCAATAACGGCGATTTTCAGGATATCTTTCTCGGTGGAAACACCGTTATTTTCGAAAAAATCGACATCGGCAATCAACTCATCTGTAATGAGCGTTCCGGGAAGCACTTTGATAAGACGGCACTTATTACTCTTCGGGGCAATATAAAAGGCGTTTTTGTCAAGCTTTTTCGAAT